>DAOTVZ010000195.1:0-5804 GCA_034436045.1 Ktedonobacteraceae bacterium
ATTATCCGCAATGCCACGCTGGTCAGCCTTGCGGCAGGCATCGAACCCATTCCCTTCGTCGATATTCCCATCTTGTTAGGAACGCAGATTCGCCTCGTTTTACGTATAGCGGCGCTGTATGGCGAGAACATGAACACGACTGAAGCCATGAAGTACGCGCGTGAGTTGATTGTGACGATGGCGGGCGGCCTGGGTTTCCGTTACCTGGCAGAACAGGCGGCGAAAGCGGTGCCGTTTGGCGGCGATTTTGTGGCCGGGGCCATTGCTGCGGCCGCCACCTGGTCGATTGGTCAGGTGGCGTTGGAATACTATGAAAACGGTCGGGAGTTCAACCCTTCACGCTTGCGCCAGCTTTATAAGCAAGTCTATGCGCGTTTCCGCAAAGACAACGTGGTGCAACAGTTGCGCGATCAGTCTGTGGACGGTCTGGCGTTGGAGAGCAAGGAGTCGCTCCAGTTGCCTGAGCGTATCGAAGAGAAGTAGCAGTAAGAGAAGGATTGGAAGTAGCTTTTCATGCGCTTTCCCTATGAGCATTATGAGACGTTGGCCGAGCCGCTAACAGTCTATTATCCTGCGGGCGAAGAGGCGCTTGCTCGTCAGGTGTTTCAAACGATTGAGAAGGCGAGCAAAGTATTATCCCACCTGTTGGAGCGTCCCACCCCTGAGTTGGAGGTCTTGCTGGTGGGTGAGGATGATTGGGAGCAGGCTCCGCGCACCGATGCCGATGATGCGGGCATCGTGCAGCCCTACTGGACGGATGCTACACAGCCCCCCTCGCTGGTAATCCCCCTGGAAGTTGATGCGATCCTGGGCGAACTGACGGCGGAGAAGTTTTCCTACCTGCTCTATCATGAACTAGCGCTGGCTTTTCTGGAGGATGATCCGCGTCCCTGGCCAGACCAGTATCCGTTGTGGGCCGATGAGTGGCAGTTGAAGTGTGCTGCTCTCTGGCTCTCACAAACATTGGATGGCGTGCAAGGCATTATCAGTAAAGACTTGCGTGAGCAGTACGCGGAGGTTTTTGAGCCGGAGGAGGATGGCAAGACTCCCATCACGGTGCGTGGTTTTGACTGGTACGAGGATACCTTGCCCGAAGACTATCTGCAATATGAGCTGCTGCTAGAGCAGTTTGCCGACGACCTGCTCTCCCACTATGGGCCGGGAGTGCTGCCACGTTTCCTGAACTTCTATCGTGTGGAGCGCGACATTTTGTTAAGCGATGAGGTGACGGCGATGCTTGCCAGTGCCATCGGGCCTGGGGGTGAGGAGTGGTTGGAGAGCTTATCATATTTTTAGAGGAAAAGCCGTATGTTAACGTTGCGCCGCTACACATCTGCCAACTTACAGATTGCGGCCCAGAGGCTCTACGAGAAGAACGGCTTTCGTGAAGTGGGCCGAGACATTTACCAGCAGTATATAGACAAAGATACTCAGCAACCGCTTGAGGTGATTCTATACGAGAAACAGTTGGCGTAGATTGTTAAGGGGTCATGAATCCCCGCATTCAGGGCGAGGGTACATGACGTTCCTCATATATTCCACAAGAGCCACCTCTCATAAGATGGTGGCTCTTATAGCTTGTTATCGCCGACTAGCCTTTGATAGCGGAGCCGAGGGCACCTTCCATGAAGTAACGTTGGAAGATGAAAAACAGGATTAGAATGGGTATGGTATTAAACATGGAGCCGGCCAGCAGCAGATTGTATTCAGTATAGTGGGCGTTCTTGAAGAAGAAGAGGCCCAGCGGCAAGGTATACATATTTTGACTGCTCAAGGCGATCAGGGGCCACTGGAAATCGTTCCATGCACCCTGAAAGGTGATAATTGCTACGGCGGTCAGGGCGGGCTTGACGAGGGGTAGCACCACTGAGCGGAAGATGCGCCAGCGCGAGGCTCCGTCGATCATAGCCGACTCTTCCAGTTCCTGGGGCAGACCTTTCATGAACTGCACCATCAAAAAGACGGAGAAGGGTTGAGCCATTGCGGGCAGAATCAGCGCCCAGTAGGTATTGACGATATGCAGGTTATCGACAACCAGGAACTTGGGGATCAGGGTCACCGCAGAGGGAATCATCATGACGGCGAGTGTGATGGTGAAGATGATGTTCTTGCCAGGGAAATCCATGCGCGAGATGGCGTAGCCGGCCATTGCTGAAAAGAGGACGTTCAGCACAGTGGCCCCTATCGCATAGATGAAGGCATTCAAGACCCAGCGTAAGAAGGTTGGATTGGTCACGATGACCTGATAGTTGCTCCATGTCCAGGGATTGGGCAGAAGGGTGGGTGGGAAAGCCAGGACATCATGAAAGGTCTTGAATGATGAGAGGAACGAGAACACGAGTGGGCCGAGCGATGAGATGGTGAAGATCACCAGGAAGATGTAGAGGATCAGCTTTGACCAGTGGAATGGTCTCCTGAGTTGCTCTTCCTCGCCGCGTTTGACCGCCCGCGCAATATCTTGTGCTGTCGCTTGTGCCATGATGACGCTCCTTATTTGTTACTGATGCTCGGATCGATCAAACGACGTTGGATAATCGTCACAATGAAGATGAGAATGAAGAGCAGCACGGACATAGCGGCTGCAAGGCCGAAGTGGCTATCCTGGAAGGCGGCATTATAGATTTCCAGCATTGGTGTGAGCGTTGAATTGAGTGGGCCGCCATCAGTCATGAACTTGGCCTGGTCGAACATCTGGAAACCGCCGATGGTGCCAAGCGCGACCACCAGGAAGATGGCCGGACGCAAGAGCGGGATTGTTACGTACCAGAAGGCTTGCCAGCGATTAGCGCCATCGACGGCGGCAGCTTCGACGAGTTCTTTAGGAATATCTTGCAGCGCGGCCAGGAAGTAGATCATGAACGCGGCCCCGGTCGTCCAGATATTGAGGAGCATAAGTGCAGGTAAGGCAAAGGTCGGGTTGTTGAGCCAGTCTGGGCCAGGAATGTGTAGCAGGTAGAGTGTGTAGTCGATCAGGCCGTCCGGGTTATACAACCAGAGAAAGATCAAGGAAGTTGCTACTGAGGAGGTCACGGCGGGTATATAGAAGATGGTGCGGAAGATACCGCGTCCTCTTGTGATATTTTGCAGGATGACGGCCAGAGCCAGAGCCAGAATGGTTTGCCCGATAACGATGACAATAACATATTTGATGATGTTGACCATCGAGATCCAGAAGTAGCTCTCGGCAAAATTGGAGAGCTGGCTGAATAGAATCTCATAGTTATGCAAGCCAACGAACTGTGGCGGCGTGAAGCCCAGGTCTACGGTAAACAGGCTCAAGCCAACACCATAGATGGAGACTCCGATCCAGAAAACGAGCAGAACCAGGAGATAGGGCAAGAGAAAGAGATAGGCGGATAGCGTTTCACTGGCGCGTCGCCGCGATCTGCTGGTGCCGCGTCGCAAGGTCTGACGTCCTGCCTTTGTCAAAGGAGGGGCAGAGGCGACGGATGATGATGTTGGTTGACTGGCCATAAATGCGCTCCTTCTGGTTGGTTGGTGCGTAATGGGTATATTTGTGATGACACTGTTGCGCACTCTATCAATTACTATGTGCAGTACGTTCCAACTGCGTAGAAGAGATACAGTGCGCAACAGTGTTTAAGCGCTAACAAGAGTTAGCCAATGTCTGTGTAAGAGGGCGGATCACAGTGCAGATGCGATATCAACCTCCTTGAAGCTGATTATCGACCTCCTGCGCCGCCTGATTCAGTGCATTCTGGACGGTAGCTTTGCCGAGCAGCACGGCCTGGATCGCATTGGCGACATAAGTGTGAATGGCCTGATCCTGGGGGCCGTAGTAGTCGGCGTAGCTGTTCTGGGCCTCATCTTCAAGAACCTTGAAGCCAGGGTTCTGCGAGAAGTAAGGTGCATTGGCCAGGCTCTTGAGGGTAGGCAGTGCGAAGCCATCGTTCAGTTGGCTCAACTGAACGGTCGAGCCGGTCATGTATTTGACGAGTTCCCACGCAGCATCAGGGTACCTGGTGCCGGAGTAGGCGGCCCAGGCATTGGTGTAGTTCAGATCAGCCGTCTTGCCGGTCGGAGCTACGGGTAGCGGAGCGATACCATACTGCACGTTGGGGTAGCTCTCTGCCAGGTAGGGAATGAGCCAACCACCCTCGACACACATGGCAACCCGCTGTTTGCCAAAGGCGTCACCGTTCCAGCTTGCCCCAACCGTAGTGGGCATGACGCCGGAATGGGCGGTGGTGACGAATCCGGTGTAGAAATTCAGGCTGTCAACGCCTGCCTGGTTATTAAAGACGGCCTGGGTACCACTCTGGTTGAGAACCGAGCCGCCGTCGGCAATCAGGAAGGCACCCCAGCGTGAAAGGTCGGCTGACACGCTCAGGCCATAGACACCGGTAGGTGTACCAGCCCCTTTCGTCAAGGCTTTGGCGTCATTTTCCATATCCTGCCAGGTCCAGCCAGCAGTCGGGAAGGGCAAACCGGCGTCTTGGAACATTTTCTTGTTATAGAAGACGCCCAGGGTGTCCCAGTCTTTGGGCAGACCGTAGATCTGGCCTTTGGTGCAGGTAAAGGGGTTGAGCAACGCTGAATAATAACTGCTGGGCGAGACGTTATCACGCGCCATGTACGGTGAGAGATTGAGGAGCTTACCGGCGCTGATGTATTCACTCGACATATCAGGTGTCAGGTAGAACACATCCGGGACGTTGCCGCTTGCCACGTTCGCGCGCATTTTGGTGGCGTAGTCGCCCGAAATAAGCTCCCAGTTGATATTAATGTTGGGATGAAGCTGATGGAATTTGTCCAGGTTGGATTTAACCAGGGCATCTTCAGCGGGTGAAGACGAGAAACCGGCTACCGTCAAGGTAATCGTACCGCTTTGCGGTGCGGCAGCCGTCGTGTTCGTGCTGCTGGGGCAGGTGATGTAAGGGTTGCCGCCGGTCAGACCTTTCTGGGCGACTCCTCCCGTGTTACTGCTGCTGCCAGTGCTAGCTCCTCCATTGCTGCCACAGGCGGCGAGAAGAAGGGTGAGGATAAGAAAGATGGGTACCAGGAATCGTTTCATAACAGAACCTCCGGGCTGTGACTCTCCAATGAGTACAGTACAATCCTTTGTATCTCATGTCTATGGCAGGATGCCTGCATGATGATACGCGGTTTATATGTAGACGCGGTGAGCAATGCTGTGGTCGCGCATCAATCATGAATTTTTTCATCCGAAACCGGCAATGGTACCATGCCGTTGGAGCATGATTCATCACGCCCCGACGAGAGCGCCGATTGCGATGGTTAAAATCCATCATTGATGGCAATCACGAATAGAAAGAGCTATACCGCGACAACATATCCTGATAATGGTACAAGATAAAGGATCGGCAATGCCTATGCAGGCACTCTCTTAATATATACGTCGTATATGACTCTATAACACACGTCTTAACTATAAGCTCATGCATTCACTTTGGTAAACATATCTACAGGTTTTTTGTTAATTATGAAGCGTTTCCGTGAAATTATCAAGAGTTTGGAGCGCTGGAGGGAAATTTGCAGGGAAAGGTAGCAAGCAGGGTAGCTTCCTGATATCAGAACATATCTGCTTGAAATGGGTGATGACAGGGATTATAATTGGCTCTGAGAAAAGAAGGGAGGGAGCTATGGCACAGCATGGAACGAAGTTAAGCGACGAGGCGATACAGCAGCAACTGGTTCAGCTAGCGACGTGGGAGGTTGTTGATGGGCAACTGCGGCGGCAGTTTCGGTTGCCCACCTTTCCGGCGGCCATATTTTTTGTGAACGCCGTAGCACATCTGGCGGAGCTAGGCGCACATCATCCC
>DAOTVZ010000196.1:0-4993 GCA_034436045.1 Ktedonobacteraceae bacterium
CGGCTATAGCAGTTGTCAGGATAGCATCGCGCAGAGCTTTACCGTGCCATCCGGCGCGTCAAGCCTTTCCATCACCTACTGGTGGTATGCCGAAACCTACAGCTTTAGCTCATCGTGCGATGATAGCCTGATTGTGCAGGTGCTGGACAGCAATGGAAAGTCCATCGACCAGTTGCAAAAGGTCTGCAACACCAGCGCCAGCGCGAACTGGCAACAGGCCACTTTTGACGCCGCCAGCCTGCTCTCTAAGTATGCCGGTCAGACGGTCACGCTGGTCTTCACAGGCACGACCAGTTCCGGCTTCGCCACAACCTCATTCTTCATTGACGATGTAGCAGTGAATGCTGCATAAATAAGGTTGTTAAAAAAACAACTCGCCGGGTCATTGTTCACAGAACGAGCAATGGCCTGGAAGGTTGTTTTTTTAACAACCTTATTGTAGCTTCTCTCCACAATTGAAACAGTAGCGGAAGTAGGTCGGGCTATGCGCACCACAACGCGCACAGATCAGACCGGTTGCGCCCTCCGGTAGCAGCGCGCTGGCCTCCGGTGGCACGGGTGGTAGAGTGGGTTGCGTTGATGATGAGGGCGTGGTAGCCTGCTCTTCCCCCTTTTTTATCATCTGAAGTATGTCTGCACGCATCTCCTCCATATTGATGCCCTGGCCTTCCAGCACCGCTATTGCAACGCCTCTACCCTCACGGAGTAATCCTAACAAGAGATGTTCGGTGCCAAGCTATGGAGGCCACAAAAACTTGTCCCTAATCTACCGCGCGAATAGCCGGATGCAGCAACCCCAGCGCGATGAGGCTTGTCGCAATGACCCCACCGGCGATAAAGATTGCCGGTGCGCCGAATCGATCAGCGGCGATACCTGCTAAACCAAAGCCGATGGGCAGCAGACCGGTCGAGACAAAAAGATCAATGCTGGCGACGCGCCCCAGCAGGTTCGGCTTCACAAACGTTGGGTCTTGCAGGGTATTCATCCAGGCCAGCCCTAAGGCCGAAAACGCCGCTCCTTGCGTAAAGAAGGCCAGGCAGGCTCCAATGAGGCCAATCGGTAGGCCCATTGCTATCAGCATCAGGCCGCTTAGCGACCATGCGCCGTAGGTGAGCAAGCCGCGCCGACGCAAGCGTTTGAAGTGCCCCAGCCAGAAGGCGGCGCACACGGAGCCGAGCGCGGAAAGCGTGGTGAAGAGGGCATAGATACCCACCTGCGTCCCAAAGCGTTGCTTCACCAATAAAGGCAGCGCGGCTTCGTAAGGCCCGGACAGGAAAACGGTACTCACGCAGGCAATCACCAGTGTAATCCACAACCAGGGTGAATGCAGCACGGCGCTGATGCCCACGCGCATATCTTGCAGCACGCTCTCTGCTTTCTCCGCTGGCTGCCGCGTGGCCTCCACTCTGGGCAGTGCGGCCAGGCAGGCCGCCGAAAGGAAAAAGGAAAGTCCATCTAAAGCAAAGGCGAGCGATGTTCCACCGAATGCGATGATCGCTGCCGCAATGGCCGGGCCAATGAATTGTGCTGCCTGTGTGCTGATGCTTCTGAGCGAGTTGGCGCTTGCTAGAAATTCAGCAGGCACCAGGTCAGGAATGAGCGCGGTGTAGGCCGGAGAGAAAAATGCTTCAACAACGCCGAAGAAGGCGCTCATAACAAAGATTTGCCACAGTTCAAGCTGATGTTGGAAGGAAAGGTACGCGATCAAAACGACTACGCATCCACACGAGAGATCGGAAACGAGCATCAAGTACACTCTGGGTAGACGATCCACGGCCACACCGCCAAAGAGGAGCAGCAAGAGCATGGGAACGGTAGAGCAGATCAGCACGATACCCATTGCCGTTGCCGAGCCGGTTTTCTGTAGCACCCACCAGGCCAGCGCGATGGTAAAGAGACTGTCGCCTAAGCATATCGTTTCCAACAATATTACCTGAGTTTTTACGGCGCGTCAAGTGGAAGCAAGGCAGCCACGTGGGCGACGCTCACGGCGAACGCGACAAGAATGGACACCTTACATCCGAGTTTTTCAATTTGTATCTTTATGTCGTACAATGCCATCGTGTGTATGTCAGAGAATGTGAGGAAAAGATACGATGACGAAAACGACACAGATGCAACAAGAAAAACATAAACATACTAACCGCCTTATTCACGAGACAAGCCCTTATCTGCTGCAACATGCCCATAATCCTGTTGACTGGTATCCCTGGGGCGAGGAAGCCTTCAAAAAAGCGCAGGCCGAAGATAAACCCATCCTGCTCAGCGTCGGCTACTCCGCCTGCCACTGGTGCCATGTGATGGAGCGCGAGTCTTTTGAGAACGAGCAGATCGCACAACTCATGAATGAGCATTTCGTCTGCATCAAGGTAGACCGCGAGGAGCGCCCGGATATTGATGGCCTCTATATGCGAGCCGTGCAAGCTCTGACCCAGCAGGGTGGCTGGCCCATGACCGTCTTCCTGACCCCCGATGGTCGCCCTTTTTACGCCGGTACGTACTTCCCGCCTAACGACCGGCGCTATGGGCGCGAGATCATGCCCGGCTTCCCGCGCGTGCTGCAAAGCATGGCAATAGCCTACAAAGAACACCGCCAGGAAATTGAAGAGCAGGCCAACGCAGTTGCCGAGTTCTTGCGCCAGAATAGCACCGCCGCGCTGCGCCAGCATACTCATAGCGAGAAAAGCGAGATCGGCCAGCCATTAGCAATACTTAATACTGCCGCCGAGCGCCTGATCGCCGATTTTGACGAAAAGCATGGCGGCTTTGGGCACGCCCCTAAATTTCCCAACACGATGTCGCTGGAGTTCTTGCTGCGCGTCCATCTGCACCGTCAGCGTGGCGAAATGGCGGCCCCCGACCCCCGTCAGAAGCACAGTGAGCTAGCCGTTCTTGAGAAGACGCTGTGGCATATGGCGCACGGCGGCATCTATGACCAGTTGGGCGGCGGCTTCCATCGCTACTCCGTCGATGCCGAGTGGTTGGTACCACATTTCGAGAAGATGCTGTATGATAACGCTCTGCTTAGCCGTCTCTACTTGCATGCCTATCTCGTGACCGGCAACCCGCTCTATCAACGTATCGTCGAAGAGACGCTTAACTATGTCATACGCGAGATGACCGCACCGGAGGGCGGCTTCTACTCAACGCAGGATGCCGATAGTGAGGGGGAAGAGGGCAAGTTCTTCCTGTGGACACAGGCCGAAATTCAACACGCTCTGCCCACCGAGGACGCCCCCATTTTCATGCGCTATTACGATGTCACCCAGCATGGCAATTTTGAGGGCAAAAATATTCTGCACGTCGATTATGAGCCGTTGCAGGTCGCCGATCAATTTCAAATTAGCCTGCCTGAGTTGCAGGCCATTCTGGCACGCGACCGTGAACTGCTCTTCAAGCTGCGCGAGCAGCGCGTCAAGCCTGCCCGCGACGAGAAGATACTGACCTCGTGGAACGGCCTGATGCTGCGCAGCTTTGCCGAAGCCGCGCGCTACCTCGCCCGACCAGACTACTTGCAAGTCGCCATCAACAACGCCACCTTCTTGCTCACCAACCTGCGTCAGCAGAATCGCCTCTTGCGTACCTATAAAGATGGCCGTGCACACCTCAATGGCTACTTAGAGGACTACGCCTTTCTGGCCGATGCGCTGCTGGCGCTCTACGAGGCCAGCTTCGACCCGCGCTGGTTCAATGAGGCACGCGCCTTGATGGATACCGCCATCGTCCTCTTCGCCGATGAGCAGCACGGCGGTTTCTTCGACACCAGCAGCGATCACGAGCAGCTCATCAGCCGTCCAAAAGATATCATGGATAACGCCATTCCGGCGGGCAATAGCGTGGCCGCCGATGTCCTCTTACGTCTGGCCGCCTTCACCGGTGAGGATGCCTACCGTCAGCGTGCCAACGATTACTTGCAAACCCTGGCCGACTTCATGGTTCAGCATCCGCAAGCCTTCGGCCATGCACTGGGCGCGCTGGACTTCGCCCTTTCAGCCAGCAAGGAGATCGCTATCCTGGGGCAACCAAGAGCCGCAGATACGCGCGCGTTGCTGGAAGTTGTGAATAATCGCTACCTGCCCAACAGCGTGCTGGCCTGTGCCGCGCCAGATGATGCGGTTGCCACGCAGACCGTGCCGCTCTTACGAGATCGTCCGCTCAAGGACGACAAAGCCAGCGCCTACATCTGCCAGCATTTCACCTGCCTTGCGCCCGTCAACACACCAGAAGAGCTAGAAAAACTTTTATAACAGGCAAATGAGTGTACTGTGAAATGACAGGCGGTCACAAGGGAATCCCTCATGACCGCCCGCTATCCTCTTGTGGAGACGAGCGAGTGATTCCCCTTTCTTGCCCATCCGCACTGCCAACTCTTCCTGGGTGATATGCTGCTGCCTACGTCTTTCATCTCGGCCTCGGCACCCGTAGGGGCGTGATTCATCACGCCCTGCGAGCGGTGCGATGGGCGAAAAAGGGCGTGATCAATCTCGCCCCTACGGCAGCAGAGGTCGATGGGCGGAAAGGGCGTGATCAATCTCGCCCTGCGAGCCGTGCGATGGGCGAAAAAGGGCGTGATCAATCTCGCCCCTACGGGAGTGCCGAGGTCGATGGGCGGAAAGGGCGTGATGAATCACGCCCTGCGAGCCGTGCGATGGGCGAAAAAGGGCGTGATCAATCTCGCCCCTACGGGTGCCGAGGTCGATGGGCGAAAAAGGGCGTGATCAATCATGCCCCTACGGGTGCCGAGGTCAATGCCCGGAAAGGGCGTGATCAATCTCGCCCCTACGGGTGCCGAGGTCAATGCCCGGAAAGGGCGTGATCAATCTCGCCCCTACGGGAGTGCCGAGGTCGATGGGCAGAAAGGGCGTGATGAATCACGCCCTGCGAGCCGTGCGATGGGCGAAAAAGGGCGTGATCAATCTCGCCCCTACGGGAGTGCCGAGGTCGATGGGCGGAAAGGGCGTGATCAATCTCGCCCCTACGGGTGCCGAGGTC
>DAOTVZ010000197.1:0-8456 GCA_034436045.1 Ktedonobacteraceae bacterium
CCCTGAGTACGCCTCGACTGGCAACCTGGGCCTGCTCGCTCTCCCCTTGAGTACGCCTCGACTGGCAACCTGGGCCTGCTCGCTCTCCCCTTGAGTACGCCTCGACTGGCAACCTGGGCGTGATGAATCACGCCCCTACGAATTTTCGAGGCAGATAGCGTCCTCGTATTCTTACCAGTAGCGCTCTTCCTGCCAGGGATCGGCAGAATTGCTATAGCCTCGCTTCTCCCAGAAGCCGGGGTGGTCGCGCTCCAGGAACTCCAGGCCATCGAACCATTTAGCGCTCTTGTAGGCGTAGAGTTTAGGGACGATCAGGCGCACAGGGCCACCATGTTCGGGGGGTAGTTCCTCGCCGTCGTGCTTGAGGGCAATAATGACATCATCGTCATCCAGGGCAGACAATGGCATATTTGTGGTATAGCCGGTCCAGGAGTGGGCCATGACATATTTTGCCGTTGGTAGAGGCTTGGCGCGCTGCAAAATCTCGCGGATATGCACGCCTTCCCACGTATTGTCGTAGCGGCTCCAGGTGGTGACACAGTGGAAATCCGCCGTCAAAGTCGTGCGCGGCAGGGCCAGAAACTCTTCCCAGCTCAGCTCAAAGGGATGCTCGACCGCACCCGTAATCTTCAATTTCCAGTCAGGCGGCATGTGACGTGGTGTTGGCTCGTAGCTCAGCACGGGCCATTTTCTGGTCAGGTATTGTCCGGGGGGTAAACGATCACGTCCATCGGGACGCTTCTCAACAGGAGCAGTAGCCGATTTTTTGCCAAACAATTGCATTACTCAAAAACTCCTCTTTGTGCTATCCAGGCAAACAACTCTACCATTATACGCAATTCTCTGTTCTTTTTTCACACTAGAAGATGCCTGTATCGGATAAAAAGGGGTAAAGCCGCTATTTGTCTACCAGTGATAACAGCATACTCGCATGGAACATTCCTGAATTTGCCAAAAAATAGCGAGCCGGGCGCTCTTCTTACCTTGCCGCACCAATTTTGATAACAAACTGCTATGGGCGTTCGTATTTATTGTATGATGAACAGAACAATGTCTTCATCTATCTTACAAATCTCTCTAGCAAGAGGAGCCTGTTATGATTATTCTCCTGCTGGCGCTCATCGGAGCGCTAGTCGTCATGGCTATTCTTAGCATCGGGCGACTGGCCTTTGGACGGCGCGAAGTCTTCCAGGCGAAAAAGTTTTTTACCTGGTTCGCGGCGTACTTTATCTTTAATTACCTGTTCTGCCTTCTGATCCTCTATTTCGGAGAACCTGCCCTCACCGGCCCCTTCGGCGGTTGGCAATGGATTCTCTGGCCGCTATTGCTCAGTAGCCTCGGCAACCTCTTCGCCTTCTTCCGACCCGCGATGGGCGTCTTAGAAGAGGCATCGGCAATCTCGCAGGGCCGCTATCGCGGCACCGCGACCAAAAGCACTACCACCAGCATACCGAAGAACTATTCACGTGGAGCCGTTGCTGCCGGTATCTTCGGCCTGATTGTCGTTGGCGTCGTCGGCATCATGGCAACAATCTTGATTGGCATTTTCACGACCTGGTTCGATGTCAATGCGAAGGCGCTGGCCGCCATTCCCAATGTGCATATCATGTCCTCTCCCCAACTACCACCAACTGACCCCAATCATATCGTGCTGGTCAGTCAGAACGTGGCAGCATACAAAGGACAGCAGATTCTCGGCTCCAATGGGCAAAATCTTGGTTCAGCATATAGCCTCGACCCCACCAGCTACACGCTACAATCTATTGACCATCACCTCTACTATGTGGCCCCATTGGAATACAACAACATCTTTGTGAATCTATCCAATCCCACCACGCCAGGCTTCGTCGTCGTCGATGCCGAAAATCCACAGGCCCAGCCAAAACTTTATACCGGCGGCGACAATACCATCGCTGTGCTGCCGGGAGCGCTGCTCAACCAGGATTTGCTGCGCCATGTCTATCTCTCCGGCTTCACCTATGGCAACCTGGTCGATCCCACACTGGAACTCGATGATAGCTTCCATCCCTACTGGACGATCTCGCTGATGCAGCCCACGCGCGGCTACACCGGTCAGGTACTCAGCCAGGTGCTAATCGTCAATGCTCATACGGGGGCGATTGCCGTCTACAAGCCGCAGAACGTACCGTCATGGGTGGACCGCGTCATGCCTGCCGATACCGTCACACAATATCTGACCTGGTGGGGTCTGTACCATGCTGCCCCCTGGTTTAACCCCTCTGGCGCAGGTCAGCAAACACCGGCCAGCGCGCCCACACTGCTCTACAACAATGTCGATCAGCCGGTCTGGCTCGTTCCTATGACCTCGTCGTCTCTGAACGACAATTCCAGCACGGGCGTCTTCCTCTTCGATACGCATAAGAACGAGGCCGATTTCTACCCACTTAACGGCATTGGCATCTCCAGCAATGTGGAGAACACCATTCAATCGACACGCGCCAATATCCGCAACTACGCGGTCGATAGCACACAACTCTACGAAATTTACGGTCAGCCAACCTGGGTCGCCATCTTCGTGCAGCAGACCGATAGCGGCGACATCTTTCAGGCCGTTGGCATCGTCGATGCACGCGACCTGAACGGCAGCAATGTCCAGTTCGAGAATACGTTGCCCGCCGCGTTACAAGATTATCAGCAGTGGCTCACGCAGCAAGGTCTACTTGGGAGCGGGGGTGGAACGACTCCAGGTAGTACGACAAAAACAGTGACAGGCAAGGTGCTACGCATCGCGCCCGTGCAGGAAGGCACCAACACCGTCTACTATATCCAGATCGCGGGCCAGAAGGTCATCTTCACCGCCAATCTGTCGCTCTCGCCCAAACTACCGCTGGTGCAACCTGGTGATACCGTCACCGTCACCTTCCTGAGCAGCAACAGCCAGGTTATTAACGTGCAATCATTCGACGACACCAGCATTAACCTGAGCGGCGCTACGCCTACATCCACACCGTAACACAGTCAGAAATACCATAGACATGCATGAATATTTTCCGGTTATTATCGTTGGCGCGGGGCCCAGTGGACTGGTGGCCGCTAACCTGCTGGGGCAAGCCGGTATCCCCGCGCTCCTGCTTGAGCGCAATACCGACTTGAGCCAGCAGACAAAGGCCGATGCTCTCGATGAGGAGAGCTTGCGTCTCTTTCAAACATTAGGGCTGCACAAGGCCATCCAGGAACATGCGCTGCTCAACCTGCAAGTACATTTTCTCTCCGGCAAGAGCGCCATTGCCCATGTCACACCGCGCGCAGAGGGACGGTATCACGCCTACCCCTTCCTCTCCACATTCTACCAGCCGAGGCTTGAGGCCATCCTGCTGCGCGGCCTGGAACGCTTTCCGCATATTCAGGTGCGTTTCCAGCATTGCGCCGAACGGGTTACACAGGATGCCGATGGCGTTATGCTCACCGTTGGTACACCCGACGGTACATCACACCACCTGCGTTGCACATATCTGCTGGCCTGTGATGGCAGCAAAAGCGGCATCCGTCATCAGATGGCCATTCCCATGCGCCAGTACATGTCCAGCAGACGCTGGCTGGTGGTAGATACAGTCGAGGACGATGATCCGACAGCATCTGTGATCTTCTTTTGTAATCCTGAGCGACCGGCGATGACAATTCTGGCCCCCGCACAACGCCGACGCTGGGAATTTATGTTGTTACCAGACGAGCGCGAAGAGAACCTCTTGCAGATTGAGATGATTCGCCGCTTGATGCAACAGCATCGGAAGCAACTGGGACACACGGACGAACCGACTGCTCGCATCGCGCATTACACGATGTACACCTTCTACGCGCTCATTGCCCAAACATTCAGGCAGGGACGCATCTTCTTGCTCGGTGACGCAGCTCACCTCATCCCGCCCTTCGCCGGTCAGGGCATGAATAGCGGCTTGCGCGATGCCTACAACCTGTGCTGGAAGCTGGCGGCGGTGCTGCATGGACAGATGTCTCCTGTCATTCTGAACAGCTATGAGCAAGAACGTCTGCCCCATCTGCAAAAAATGCTGCGTTTCTCGGCGCTCATCGGCTTCGTTGTTAGCACAACGAAGCGGCCTGCTGCTATCCTGCGCGATGTTATTCTCCGCCTGGCGAGTACGTTTCCGCCCACACGACAACTTTTGCGCGAGGCTGCCATCAAACCCAAACCGCGCTACACTGACGGACTACTGATACCCGCGCGTATCCGCTCGTTGCGTTCGCTGGTCGGCCTCATGCTGCCGCAACCCGTTGTTGAAGCGCACACGGGCGCGATGCTGCTGGATGATGTCCTGGGCCACGACTTTGCTATCCTGCGCTATTGCAACGAACCGACCGGCGCATTTACCGCCCTGACGCATAGCATCTGGTATGATCTGCCCCTGCGACGTGTCTGCGTGCAACCTGCCACGAGCAGCAACGTAGCTATCAGCGGGTCGGATTGTATCGTTGTACGCGATAGTTCAGATGTCATCGGTCGCTTACTGCGTCATCAGTACGATGTCTTCTTGCTTATCCGTCCTGATCGCTTTATTATGGGCGTATTCCGCGTTGCGGACATCCATAGATTTGTGACCATACTAAAGCAGAAGATTGGAAAGTGCAGGGCAATAGAGACATGACACGTGTTCTCTCCTATAATATACTGGTCGGCGGCACACGTCGGGTAACGAAACTGGCAAGCATCATCGCCGCCGCTAACCCCGATGTCGTTGGATTGGTCGAGGCCAATGATCCTCTGGTGGTTGAAGCATTAGCCCAACGCCTCAACATGCAGCACGCCATGAGTGGACGTGCCAGCCATTATCGTGACTGGCAGGTAGCTGTGTTGAGCCGCCTGCCGATTATTGACAGCAAAGTGCATACCTATCCTGAAGTGCTGACACGTAATCACCTGCTCGAAGTAACCGTCGAAGAAACCGACGGTCGGCACCTCACCGTCTTTGTGCTCCACCAGACCGCCGATTTCTATAACGGCATGAGCGCCGTGCGCAAGCGGCGTAAGGAGATACAGCTTGCGTTGTCGCTGATGAGCAAGCGACACGGTCGGCCTCACCTGCTCATGGGTGATCTGAATTCTATCGCACCCGGCGAGCCGGTTTATGGCACCAAACTACTGCGCTATCAATTACACAAGCGCGACGAATATTATAAGAGCATAGAGGCGCTCACAGACGGCGCGCCAAAACATCTCACCGAAACGTTGCTACGCACCTGTATTATCAGCCCGTTCATCCATCTTTTACTTGAGAGCCGCGCCATTTCCGCGCTGATCGATCATGTGGGGTACCGCTACGCGCAGGGCGGCATTGATCTTTTACAGCAAGCGGGCTATATCGACTGCTTCCGCCAGGCCAACCCCCGCGCCTCCGGTTTTACCTGCCCCGCCTGCGTGCTTTCCGGTCGCATCGACTATATTTTCGCCAGCCCCGAACTGGCCCCGCGCCTGATCGAAAGCGAAGTCATCAGCGAGGGCAACGGAGTACGCGGCGAAGAGGCCAGCGACCACTTACCGGTGCTGGCGGAATTCACATAGCTATTCAGGTAGCAGCAGTTTATACAGCTTGCTCTGTCGCTCCTCTGCTTTCTTATATGTTGCCTGAAACTCGGACTGTGGCATGGTTGGCGCTGCCAGATTGGGGGCCACCTGCCCGACATCATTGATGACGCCGAGCGCTTCCAGGGCCAGCAGCGCGGCACCACGCGCCGAGGCCTCCAGGTCACGCGATGGGTAGATCGGCACGCTAAGCGTATCGGCGATAATCTGTTGCAACGTTTTGGAACTGAGCAACGCGCCGCCACTGGCGATGATACGCGGCTGCTTGCCTTGCTCCACCTGTAGCGCGGCGAGCAATTGCCTGTAGACACCATCGAGTTGATAGGCCAGCGCCTCCATACCGGCGCGCAGAAGTTCGGCAGGCGTGGTATGAGCGCTCAGACCGGTGATAGTCATGCGTGCTTCGGCGTGCCAGCCCAGGCTGCGTTCACCGGTAATAAAGGGTAGGATGGTCAGACCATGCTCGTCGGGCGGCAGGCCAGCGACCAGCGGCTCCGCATCTTTCAATTCAGGCAGTTTGAGGATGGCATCCAGCCAGGTCAGCAGGTTGCCCCCCTCACTCAACGCGCCGCCCAGCACTGCGCGGTTAGCATCGATCAAATAGAGCCATAATCCTATGGGGGGCACGACCTGCTCCGGCCTGACTACGACACGCATAGCGCTTGATGTGCCAATCGTCATCGACCAGTTCTCAACGCTGGCGCAACCGGAACCGACACAGGCCGCCGCGCCGTCGCCCAACGCCGGATACCAGGGTACATCGCGCAACATGGGCCATTTGCGTGCGTATTCATCCTGCAAACCATTGATACCATCATGCATATCACCCAGTTGTGGAAACTGCTCCGGTTGCACATGCAAGACCTGCATCAAATCCTCATCCCACTGCCTCTTCCGTGTATTGAGCATACCGGTCGCAGAGGCCATTGAGAGGCTACACACAGATTTGCCAAGCAACTTGCGCTGCAAATATTCACCAAACGAGAGCCACTGCCGCACCTGTGCAAACGTGTCGGGCTGCGACTGTGCCAGCCAGCGCAATTTGGCGGGCCAGTAGCTGGCGTGAAAACGCGCTCCGGTACGCGCATGCACCGCCGCCTCATCCATTTCTTTGCGCAACGCTAATGCCGCCTGCTGCGGACGAGTATCTTCCCAGGTAATCAGCGGCGTCAAGGGCTTGCCCCGCTCATCAACACCCAGCAGCGCGTGCCAGAATGTGTCGATAGCAACTGCGCCGATCTGCTCGGCCAACGGGCCGGCCTGTTCCAGCGCGTCATCAATTGTCTGCACCACCACTTTAAATAATTCATCGGCATCTACCGAAACCTCGCCCTCGCCGCTTACATGCAATTTATATTGCTGCTGCGCGTGAACATTACTAATCGAGGCCCCTTTCGCGTCAAAGAGCAGCGTGCGCGTCGATGAGGTACCAACGTCTAGCGCCAGAATCAACGGCGCTTCAGGCTTCTCTGTGTGCGTCTCCGGCTGTTGCATGGTCAACATTGCCCCCTTTTTCATTATTTCGATCAGGCTAGCTCAATCTTATATATTATACGGTTTACGTGACCATGATTGTTGAGGCTGCCACAACGGCTATCAGCTTAGAGATACCAACCGGAGATTTGCAGGTAACAGCGTTTCTCTGTCACACCACCTCTATCCCACCAGCGAGCTAGCGAGACGCGGATTAACGTGTTGGCTGGAAGCCTGCTCACCATAGGCGCGCAGCCAACGTGCTTGACCTGAAGCTGTATACCCTTTGTCTGAACGATAAAATGAGCGGACGTTCCTTGCAGTAAGGACACATCAGGCAGCCAGAAACTGCATCAATAGTTGACTATTCACCCATTTTTAACATTTCTTAATCACTTCTCAACGCAACCTCAACCGAAAACACATCGTACCATCTTATACTGAACGATGGTGCTGTCTTGTCAAATTTACAAAGAGGTTCCAACTATCGATAATACCAACGTCAACACCTTACAATTCATCGTCACCAGACGTAGCTCGATAGTTCCCATGCACTGACCAACATCTACACAACCGCCGTCAACGGTAATCTGGTTCAGACGGCGCAGATTAATCTGAACCATCCACTCTTGACGATGGCACTGGGCTTCGGCACCACGCAGTCAGCAGCGATCAGCGCCACCGAACACAGGATGTCACTATCCCGTAAATAAACCGGTTGATTGCGTAAGTAAGCGCAAAGCAGCGCTCCCACTATGATATGTTGCTTGCTCTGAACCGTTTTTATAGTAGGGGCGCTGCCTTGCGCTTGCTCTGCTCTCTCGCTTTGTGAGAGAAGAGAAACAGTTATAAATCGGTCTGGATGTCCTCTTCGTCCTCAATATCACGGCTGGGTTGTTCACGGATACGGCGCTCGTACTCCTGCTCTAAGCGCTCACGGGCAACACGTGCCTCTTCCTCGGTTGGCATGCATGAAGCACCTTCCTCTTCTGTTTCATCCTCCTCAGCTTCCTCTCGATCTGCACGCCAGATAGGCTCACGTTCACGTTCGTATCCGCCTTGCTCCTGTAGGGTCGAAAAGCCACCGCGCCCCGTTTGCATACTTTCGCGGGCATATTGATCCTGATAGGAAAGAACTCCTTCCTGCTCCATGTGCATTCGATCACGTGAACTCTCCGTATTTGCGACAGGGGTTGGCTCCTCTAAGGGGGCATTAACGTCGTGCGAACGTGGAGAAGTATAGGTAGCAGCACGCTCGTAATCCGACTGCGAGAACGGTGATTGTGCATAGCCACTGACTACGCTATCGTCAACTTGCTGTGCGCCGCTGACGCGCGCCTCAAAGGTATAGCCTCCATTGGCGCGCAAAATGCTTAGCGCGTCATCGACACGATCCTCCGCACGCACGCCAACGATTGATTTACCG
>DAOTVZ010000198.1:0-7978 GCA_034436045.1 Ktedonobacteraceae bacterium
CTTCTAAACCGGGTGTCGCAGGTTCGAATCCTGCTGGGCGCGCTTAACCTATCTAGTAGCCCTCAATCCGCTTGACAAGCCAAAGCAGCCCCAAAGTGCCACCAGTCAACCCGCAGCCACTTTAGAGCCACTCTTCACCAAGACCGCATGTCGGCGCAAAACCGTTCCGACATGCATCTATCCCCCAGGCCAACTCTATTTCTTCTTTAATAGGTTTAGCGACTCCACCGGAGAGAACTTATCTTGTTCCTGTATGTTTTATTTTACCTTCCAGGCAGGCCGTTCTCAAAACAATAGTAGAGCGTTTGATAAGGCTGCCGGAAGGCGATTACCTCATCGCGCACAGCTTCCGGCTCGGCTCGCTCAACCAGTATGCGGGCAATAAAGTCGGCAATGGTCTCCATCTGGCTCTCGCCCATACCCAGGCGGGTGACTTCGATAGTGCCGAGGCGCAACCCGCCGGGGTGGTTCCAGTCCTCAGGCCGATCGTCGGGAATGAGGTTCTTGTTGGTGATGATATTGGCCCGCGCCAGCCGCTGCGCCACCTCTAGCCCGCCGCCAAACTGACGCACATCGGCGATCACCTGCTGCGTAGTAGTGTAGCCCTTATGCGCCCCCAGCATAGGAATGCCACGATGATCGAGGGCTGCCCCTAGCGCCTGGGCGTTACGCACGATCTGGGCCATATACTCTTTCCCGAAGGCGAGCAGTTCGGCAGCGGAAGCCGCCAGGGCCGCCACACGGTTGACCTGGTGGGTAGCCGCTAGCACCGGGAAGATGGCGTGGGTAAGCGATTCAGTGAGCGCGGGATCGTCCCACACGATAATGCCGCTCTGCGGGCCACTAAAGGTCTTGCCTGCTGAGCCGGTCATCACAGTGGCCCCCTCACGTAGCGGATCCTGGAACTGATCTCCCGCGACTAACCCCAACTGGTGAGCGCCATCGAAGAAGAGACGCCCTCCCCATTCGGCGATGATCTCCTGCATGGCCCGCAGCGGGAAAGGGAAGAGTGTCATGGAAGCCCCCAGGGCAACGACTTTGGGACGCACAAGGGGAGCCATCTTGCGGAAGAGGTCGAGATCCACTTCGAGTTCGACGGGATCAAAGGGAATATCTACAATCTTTAATCCGCGCACCCCTGCCGGGCCGTCACTACGGTTGCTCGAATGACCTCCAAAGGGCTGGGAAAGACTCATGATGACATCGCCGGGTTCGGTGAGCGCGGTATAGACAGCCATGTTGCCGATCATGCTGGCCACCAGGCGATGGTCGGCGTACCTGGCACGAAAAACCTTTTTCAGTAACTCCATGCACAGAGCCTCGATCTCGTCGATGTACCGGGTGCCAGCGAACCAGCGGTTGAGAGGGCCAATGTGTCCTTCGGCAGCGCGGATGCCCACTTCAGAAGAGAGCAGAGCGCGTACCGTCGGGCTGGTGGGTGCTTCTGGGGCGAGCAGGTTAATACATTGCTGCCCGCGCCACTCCTCATTGCGTGCAACTGCCGCCAGCACTGCCTTCTGCATCTCCAGAGGTGAGTGGCAGGCGTCCAGAACAGCTCTGGCGTTTGCGAGGATATCCGCGTCATGCACTTCAAACTGCGTGGGTGGGTGGTCGATGTCACGCATAGAATCATTCCTCCTGGTTGAGTGGCAAGACAGGAATAGCCACTGTTGTTGTTTGCCCTTAAGATACCACATCAATAAATATCCATGCGACCTGACCTCTACACTAAAATCTGGCATGAAATTCTATAAGAGCTTCACATGGGTCGAGAGCTTTTTACAGTCTTGATTATATATATTGGTTTCTATTTGCTCTGGCGTTTGCGCGTCTTCAGGGCTTTTTCCCTCTAGCATTCCCTGAGCGTGTAGTGTATACTGGAGTTCAGCGTTGAAAGATGGCATGGGGGGCAGCACCGTCATTCACATGCCAGAGGCATGCTGCCCGCTTCCATGTGTCTGTCGTAGTGAGGAGGCTTCTGCTCTTGAGCCACATGCTTTCCCTTCCTGAGCCGGGACAACTGGTGGATGTGCGCCGTCGCCGCTATGTAGTACTCGATGTGATGGAGAGTACACTGAAACCCGATGGGCCTGTTGTTGACTTGCCGCGTCAGCATCTCGTCACGCTCTCGTCGGTGGAGGATGACGCGCTGGGTGAGGAGATCCAGGTGCTGTGGGAGATTGAGCCGGGGGCGACGCCGATTGAGAAGACGCCCCTGCCCGCGCCGGTCGGCTTTGATACCCCGCAGCGGCTGGACACCTTTCTCAATGCCGTGCGCTGGGGCGCGGCCTCAAGCGCCGATGTGCGCGCTATTCAGGCTCCTTTCCGCAGTGGCGTGGACTTAGAGGACTATCAGCTTGACCCGGTGGCACGCGCCATTCAGATGCCGCGCGTCAACCTGCTCATCGCCGATGATGTTGGCCTGGGTAAGACCATCGAGGCCGGACTGGTGGCGCAGGAACTGATCATTCGTCATCGTGCGCGTCGTATCCTCATCGTCTGCCCGGCGGACCTGCAAATTCAGTGGCACGATCAGATGCGCGACAAGTTCGGCCTCGATTTTCGTATCATCGACAGCAAGAGTGTCAGCGAACTGCGACACGAGCGCGGCCTGCACGTCAACCCCTGGACGCACTATCCGCGCCTGATCACCTCGATTGACTTCCTCAAACGCGAACGCCCTCTACGCCTGCTCAGCGAGATTCTGCCGCAGGAGGGCCAGTCCGTCTACCCGCGCACCTTCGACCTGCTGATCGTCGATGAGGTGCATAACGTCGCCCCCTCTGGACGTGGGCACTACGCCACCGACTCCTTGCGCACACTGGTCATCCGGCGTCTCGCTCCACATGCTGAGCATAAAATCTTCCTCTCGGCCACCCCACATAACGGCTATCGTGAAAGTTTCACGGCCCTGCTGGAACTCCTGGACAATCAGCGTTTCGCCAGGGGGGTTGAACCCGATGCCGGGCAACTTAACGCCATCATGGTGCGCCGTCTCAAGTCAGAACTGCCGCCACGCTGGGATGGACGCCCACGCTTCCCCAAACGGCTGATCACACCACTGCTGGTCGAGTATACCCCCAGAGAGCGCGAAATGCATCGCCTGTTGCAGCAGTATGGGCAGTTGCGGCTGGCGGAGTGCGTGGGCAATGGGGACAATACCGAACGCTATGCCACCGAATTTGTCCTCAAGCTGCTCAAAAAACGTCTCTTCTCCTCGCCTGCCGCCTTTGCCACCACGCTACAACAGCATTGCCAAAGCCTGAGCGAGGCGCGTCGCCAGCGCAGCGTCACGCGGCGGCCCAGTGTGGGCATCCTGCGCAGCAAGATTGAGCAGCTTGATGAGGATGATGACGACGATAGCTCGCTTGACGAGGCCACCTGCGAGGCGCTTGATGCCGCCGCGCCGCTCTTTCATGCGCCCGGCCCGCAGGAACAGGCGCTGCTCACCCGCATGCAGGAGTGGGCCGAGCAGGCCCGGCGTCGGCCCGACAGCAAGGCGCGCGAACTGATTCGCTGGCTGCATCAGACGCTCAAACCCGATGGGCGCTGGACGCAGGAGCGCGTGATTATCTTTACCGAATATCGCGCTACGCAGAACTGGCTTTATGACCTGCTGACCCGCGAGGGCTTCTCCGAACAGGGGCCGGATGGGCAACGCCGTCTATTGATGCTCTATGGCGGCATGCGTAGCGAGGATCGTGAGGCTATCAAAGCCGCCTTCCAGGCCAATCCAGCGGATGCCTCGGTGCGCATTCTGCTGGCAACCGACGCCGCCTCGGAAGGCATCGACCTGCAAAACTACTGCTCGCGGCTGGTGCATTACGAGATTCCCTGGAACCCTAACCGCCTGGAGCAGCGCAACGGGCGCATCGACCGTCATGGGCAACATGCCGACACAGTCAATATCTATCACTTTGTCAGCAGTAAATATCAGCACGCCAGCACGACACTCATGAACATCACAGGCGTCACGGGTGACGCGCTGGACGATGACCTGGAATTTCTGTGGATCGCCGCCAACAAGATCAACCAGATCCGCGAAGACCTGGGCAATGTCGGGCCAGTAATCGCGCAGCAGGTCGAGGAGGCCATGCTGGGTCAGCGCCGCTCGCTCGATACCCGCAAGGCCGAGGAGCAGGCTCCCTCGCGCCACCTGCGCGCCTTTGAACGCAAGCAGCGCGAACGACTGGCCGAGCGCATTCGCCAGTTGTACGAGCAGTTGCAGGAGAGCAAGCGCGAACTGGGCCTGACGCCGGAGAATATTCAGGCCGTGGTCGAGACGGCGCTGGAGCTGGCAAAACAGCCCCCTTTGCAGCGCCGCATCCTGCATGACCCGCACGGCGAACATGCCCCTATCGAGGTCTTTGATGTCCCCGCGCTGAGTGGAAGCTGGGCGCAATGTACCAACGGCCTGGAACATCCCCACACCCACCAGCGCCGCCCGATTGTCTTTGACCACACACTGGCGCAGGGCCGCGACGACGTGGTGCTGGCCCATCTCAATCACCGCCTCGTCACCATGTCGCTACGTCTGTTGCGCGCCGAGGTCTGGGCCAGCGGTGAGCAGCGCAAACTCTATCGCGTGACCGCGCGCACCGTGCCGGACTACGCCCTGGACACGCCCGCCATCATCGCCCACGCGCGCCTGCTGATCCTGGGCGGCGATAACCAGCGCCTGCACGAAGAATTACTGGCTGCCGGTGGCTATCTGCGTCAGGGCCACTTTGAGGCCATGAGCGAGCAGCAGGTGCGCGCCGTCCTGCACGATGCCACCACCCAGCCGGTCAGCGCCGCCATGCAGCAACAGTTGCAGGGCGTATGGGAGCGGCATCGAGAGGCGCTGCTCAAGACGCTGGAACAGCAGATGCGCGAACGTGCCGCCAGCCTGCGCCGCACACTGGCGAATCGCTCCAACAAAGAGCAGCGCGACATCCGCGCCATCCTGACCGAGTTGAAGGAGAGCATTCAGCGCGAATTGCAACAGCCGGAAGGGCCGGTGCAGTTATCGCTCGCCGGTTTTACACCAGAGGAGCGCCAGCAGGCCGAACGCGACCGCTCCGCCCTCGCCGCGCGCGCCAGCCAGATCGACGACGAGATCGCGCAGGAGGTGGCCCGCATTCAGCGCCGCTTTGACCATCCCCAACCGCGCCTCTTCCCCGTCACCGTCACGTTTCTTGTGCCAGAAAGCATGGCGCGAGGATAACATGTAGGGGCGCTTCACCGCGCCCACCGCAGGAGGATAGAGCAGAGCAATGGCTAGTGAACGGGAAATTGTCAAACAGCATGCCAGTTGGCTTCAGTTAATCGAGGTGTCTGGCCCTTTCCTCAGTATTCCAGTACTAATGGAGGCTTTTCCGCATGGGCTGGAGCAGACCGACCAGGAGAGCGAGCTGCGCCGTCGTCTGCGCCTGGCCTATGACGAGTGGGCCGATAACCAGCGCGGCGCGCGACCGGAGCGGGCTATTCACAGAGCCTGGCTGCGCTTCGTGCTGGATGAGGTGCTGGGCTTCCGTCCCGACGCGCTGTTAGAGGGGCAGCAGATTCCTGCCGCGCTCAGCTACGCGGCGCGCGATCATGGCGAGACGGTACGCCCCGATCTGGTGCTTCAGTCGCCCTTTGAACGACAGCCACGCCTGCTCATTCAACTCTATCCCCCGGCGCAGAAGCTCGACAAAGTGGTCGCCGAGCAGCGCTGGAAAGCCTCACCGGCCACGCGCATGATGGAACTGTTGCGCGCCAGCAACGTGCGTCTGGGCCTGATCACCAACGGCGAACACTGGATGTTGATCGACGCGCCGCCCAATGAAACCACCGGCTACTACTCCTGGTATGCCGTACTCTGGCTGGAGGAGCCGCTGACCCTGCGCGCCTTTCGCAGCCTGCTCGGCATGGAACGCTTCTTCAATGTTCCTGCCGATCAGACCTTAGAGCAACTACTCACGAAGAGCGCGCAGAAGCAGCAGGAGGTGACAGACCAGCTTGGCGATCAGGTGCGCCGCGCCGTGGAGGTGCTGGTGCAGACGCTGGATCGCCTGGACAAAGATAGCCAGCGCACGCTGTTACAGAACGTGGACGAGAAGACGCTCTACGAGGCGGCGCTGACGGTGATGATGCGCCTCGTCTTCCTGCTCTCCGCCGAGGAGCGCGGCCTGTTGCTCCTCGGCGACCCGCTCTATGATGAGAACTACGCCGTCTCGACGATGCACAAGCAGTTACGCGAACTGGCCGATCAGCACGGCGAGGAGGTGCTGGGCCTGCGCCACGATGCCTGGAGCCGCCTGCTGGCCCTCTTCCGCCTCGTCTATGGCGGCGCGAGCTATCACGACCTGCACCTGCCCGCCTATGGGGGACATCTCTTCGATCCCGACCGCTACGCCTTCCTTGAAGGACGTAGCAGCGGCACATCCTGGCGCGAGACGCCCGCACAACCTCTGCTGATCGATAACCGCACGGTGCTGCACCTGCTCAACGCGCTGCAATACCTGCAAGTGCGCGTAGCAGGCGGCGGCATCGAGCCGCGCCGTCTCTCCTTTCGTGGCCTGGACATTGAGCAGATCGGCCATGTCTATGAAGGGCTGCTTGACCACACCGCGCGGCGTGCCACCACGACCATCCTGGGCCTTCAGGGTAGCGCCAATGTTGAGCCGGAGGCCACACTGGACGAACTGGAGCAGGCGCGGCGTAAGGGCGAAACGGAACTGCTGCACCTGTTGCAAGAGCGCACGCGGCTGAGCGAGGCTACCGTGCAAAAACGCCTGGCCAGCGCGCTGAACCAGCCGCAGGAGCGCAGCCGCTTGATGGAGGCCTGCGATAACCAGCAGGCGTTATTTGAGCGCGTGCTGCCCTTCGCCGGACTGCTGCGCCGCGATAGCTTTGGCAACTTCGTCATTGTCACCCCCGGCTCGGTCTATGTCACGCAGGGCAGCGACCGCCGTTCGACCGGCACACACTACACGCCGCGCAGCCTGACCGAACCCATCGTCAAGCACGCCCTCGACCCGCTGGTCTATCACGGCCCCGCCGAGGGATTGCCGGAAGAGCAATGGCACCTGCGCAGCGCCGCCGAACTGCTCGATCTCAAGGTCTGCGACTTCGCCATGGGGTCGGGTGCCTTCCTCGTGCAGAGCTGTCGCTACCTCGCGGAGCGGCTGGTCGAGGCATGGGAACAGGCCGAGCAGGACTGGCAGGAGCAACAGCAACAGCACGGCACACGTAAAACCATCAGGCCGCTGACCGTGCCGTTCGCGCTGCCCTCGCAGGGCCAACTGGAAGAAGAACTGCTGCCCGTTGACCGCGATGAGCGACTGGCGGTGGCGCGCCGCATCGTCAGTGAGCGCTGCCTGTATGGCGTGGACAAGAACCCGATGGCGGTCGAGATGGCCAAACTCTCGCTCTGGCTCATCACGCTGGCAAAAAACAAACCCTTCACCTTCCTCGATCATGCCCTGCGCAGCGGCGACTCTCTGCTCGGTGCCAGCCTCAAGCAGCTCAAACAGTGGTCGATGGAAGAGCAACCGGCAACGCACCAGATGAGCTTTATTGAGCTAGACCTGCGCAAAGCCGTCGAGCGGGCCTTCAAACTGCGCGAACAGATCAGAACGTTGCCAGAACGCGACGTGCAGGATACCGAACGCAAAGCCCGCCTGCTAGCTGAAGCCGAAGAGGCAATGGAACTGGTGCGGCTCGGTGCCGACCTGCTGGTGGCGACCGCGTTGAAAGACACGAAGCAGCGCGAAACACTCAAAAACACGCTGCATCTTGACTATCAATTGCTCGTGAACAGCTATGAAGACGCTCGTAACCAGCATTTCACCGACATGGGCCGCGCCCCCGCGCGCACCGAACTGCAACGCCTGCGCAACGAGGTAGACGCCCTGCTCAACGGTCGCCGCCCTTTCCACTGGCCGCTCGAATTTCCCGAAGTCTTCAGCGACACGCTGCCCAATCCAGGCTTCTCCGTCATTGTCAGCAATCC
>DAOTVZ010000199.1:0-37942 GCA_034436045.1 Ktedonobacteraceae bacterium
CCGTTCTCTGGTCGCGCTCCACCCCATCAACCTCGTCACAACCGTATTATCTCTGGCGCGCGCTGCTCTCACCCGTCATACCGGAGTTGCTTGAGCAGGTAGATCAGCAAAAAATGGCGCACTACCCCTGGGAACTCCATGTGCCACGTCTGCTAGAGGTCTTTCAGCATGTAGCGGACGACACACCACACGCGCTGCAAGAGGCACTATTGCAGACGCTATTTGCCTTGAGTCAACACTATCCTTTGTTGCTGGTACTGGATGACCTGCAACTGGCTGATGCTCAGAGCCTGGAAATGCTCGGCTACTTGCTGTATCGCGTACAGCAGCACCCGATTATGCTGCTACTTCTTTGCCGCGAAGATGAACTCACCAATCCACGTATAGCGCGTTTTGTCAGTGATGCGCAGCATAAACAATCTATCACGTTGCTCTCTGTTCCCCCTATGTCTAAGGCAGAGTTGGAGGCTATGCTGGCTCACCTGCCCGCCGGACTCATGCAGCGTGTGTGTGCGCTGGCTATCGACAATCCTTTTTTTGCCGAGACGCTGGCCCGGCATCTTATGCAGGTGGCGGACCCGTATAGTCAGTACGCAATCACTTTACCTGAGACGATTACCGCTCTTTTTCGGTCGCAACTAAGCCGTTTGAGTCAACCCTGTCAGGAGCTTCTGGTGCAAGCATCGCAATTCGGCAACTCATTTGCGCTAGAGCAATTGATGACATTAACAGGGATGGTCGATGAAGATGCAACATTGGATTTGCTGGATGAGGCGCTCAAGGCAAAATTGCTCACCGAAACAAGTGAAGAACCATATATTACCTATCACTACTGGCATCCCTTGTTAGGGTATTATCTGCGTACCCTTGTCCTGTAGGAACAAGGGTTAAGGTTCATGTTCATTCATGATAGTGTTTAGCAGGTTTCTAAGGAGCGGAACATCGATCACTTCTTGTAAGGGAATGGTATGCCAGCCGACGATGCTGTTCGTAGTATCTCCTCTTCTGATAATAATTTCCTGCTCGCCGACGCCGATGGCACTGATTTCCTGCCAGGGGATGAACAGATGGCGTTCAGGATGGGCGAGGCCATTGATGCTAAGTTGCAATTGGCCAAAGGTAAGCGGCTTGCCCGCGTGGTAACGTGCCAGCATATTGGCAAGCCGGGTGTGTCCAGCACGTTCAGCCAGAATGTGTTCGATCAGCGACTTGCAGATTGCCAGATTTGCCACCGTTGATGCCGGAATAGTGGCCCAATCCCAGAACTGGTCGGTTTTGTAAATGCTGACGGAGGCATCATCGAAATGCACGCGCTGTATCTCTGACCAGGGCAGAATGCGCTGATCCGCGCGAAGCTGGATGCCCTGTTGCGTGAGGATAATGCTCTCAAAATCGACGGGCTGACCGGCCTGATAGGTAACGAAGCAATGCGGTGTCAGGCGGCGCGTCACCTCATTTTCGATAGCGGCTCCCAGTTTTGCAAGATCGCTTAATTCTTCTGTAAAGACCTGGCGTGTGCCGTGCCGTGTGCGGATCGTATAGCAGTACTCAATTTCACCTTCTTTGCTGCTCGCTATAGCTTTCCAGAAGGCGACAATCTCGTCCCATAGTATAGCGGTAGGCTTACCGACGTAGTAGAGCAGGCCGTTGGTACAGAGAATCACCATCAGGCCTCGTGGCTGGCGTGCCAATCTTATCAGCCAGACGCCGATAATAATCCAGATGAGCGTAAGCAGAGGAATGATACCTATCTGCCACAGGGGCCAGGAACTGAGCAGGATGGTTTTCGTGTAGAGATAGACGAAGACGCCGGAGAGTGCGAGACCGAATAGAATACAGAGCAAGCCGGGTAGCAGCGATGGCTTTGCCACTGCACGGGCAACAAAAACTGCCTGTGGACTGCCCAATTGAGAGCTTTGCAGTACCCGCCGGATAGAACGTGGAAATTGACGTGCAAGAGACACCTGCACTGCGGGATATCCTTTCTCTCTGCCGCGCTCTTCCTATGATTGATATGTACCTTTCTAACAGTATATCATGTCAGCCTGGCCCTGTGAATGATAGGGTAAAAACAAGCGAGCGGGGCACGCGTAAGAGGTATGCCCTGGCGGTCGCCCTTGCTCATACGTGGTATCCAGGCTTCATAGAACTTGTGCCACGATAACGCTAATGTTATCGTGACCACCGCCATCGAGGGCCGCCTGTACCAGCAAATCACTGATCTCCTCCGGGTTGCTATTCTTGCTTATGCTCATAATATGGGCAATTTCGCTGTCGCGCACCATCTCCCAGAGTCCATCAGAGCAGAGCAGCAGCCAGTCGCCCTTGCAGAGTCCGACCAGGAAGCTGTCAACCTCGATAGTCGGTTTATCGCCAAGACCGCGTTCGACCAGGTTACGACCAGGATGGGTATAGATTTCATCGGGTGTGATGACCCCGTTGGCGACCAGGCGTGCTACTAGCGAGTGATCACGTGTAATCTGCCCCAGGCCCTGACCATGACGGTAGAGGTAAGTGCGACTGTCGCCAACGTTGACAATGTAAGCCTGGCCGTTGATGACCAGCGCGGCTGTCAGGGTTGTGCCCATATCGCTGTTCAACTCTTGATTGCGTTGCAAGATGACCTGGTTGGCTTGTTGAACGCTATGCGTCAGGATATTTGTGAGCAGGGTAGGATTGATCTCGTTGCTGGCTACCAGGTTGCGCAGGATGATATGAGCCATCGTCTGAATAGCGAGGCGGCTTGCCTCCTGGCCGTTGGCGTGTCCTCCCATGCCATCGGCGACGATGAAGAGATCAAAAGGAATGAGAAGGTCTTTGTGAGTGCAGGTCCCCTGGATAGCGGCCAGTCCGTCTTCGTTAGGCTGATGGCGGCGTTTGATGCCGGGGTTCCAGCCTACGCCAATCTTGGCAAAGCGTGTATGACGCGACGCTAGCTGCAAAGAAGGCGGTGGTGAAAAAGCCGGATGATTCCCAAAATGAGCGGTTGTGGAGACGTTTGCTGGTGGCACGAAGGCGGGAAACGAACCGGGTGTGCTGCCGCCTTGCATATTACTGGCCCAGCGACCCGATTGAGCCGAAGATTGAAGGGCATCCTGTGTTGAGATGGGCCGTTGAGGCAGACGCAAACCCGTGATGGGGTCGGCAATCGTTTCAACCTGGGATGTCTGCCTGGAAGCACCGGCAACGGAGACTGCCAGTGGCAGATGTGGTTGGTACAGGTCGTCGGTGTGCGTATTCTGGGCAGCGTTGCGCAGTTCTTGCCAGTGATAGAGTTGGTGCTGATTGAGAATGTGCCACTGGCGAAAGTGGTGGCGAATGAGCGTGACGCTGAGCCAGAAAAAGAGTATACAGGCCAGCGACCAGAGCGTAGAGGCGAGTGCGACGAGGAGAAATGGATATGACATGGTGCGAGCATACAAAGCCCAGTGCAACGACCAGGCAAGTAGCATAGCCAATGCGAGCAGCCCGCTCCAGATAAGATATCTCAGCGAGCGATACGTGCTATACGAATGCTTGAATTCCTTGAGCATGGCTTTTTCCTCCCTGCCGTCTGAAGGTTCCGGTTTCTGTAGCGCATAGTTGTAGCATGTCTCTACGCTTGCAAGTATAGAAGTGTAGCCTTGTGTATAACTCCTCTATTGCTTCCGAGGCGGTCTTCTGGCATTGGAAGCTGAGACAAGAAAAAAGACGATTTATTGCGGTGCATAAGGGCAAAGCGGACGCGGTGGTTCTTGTTGGCGAGGGTGTAGAGGCATACTCTTATGCTATCTTATACATCTTATACCATGATCTTATGACGCCGTTTTGTACTAAAGCAAAGAAGCCCTATCTATCAGGAGGCCGATCTAACCTTTAACATTTGTCTGCATTTTACGTCCTATTAAGCATAGAGGGAAAATCAGCAGGCTCTGGAAATTCGGCGCAGTCTGGTAGATAGCAGGCCGACAGATGTGGGACTCAGCTCTGATCTGCTGGCGGAGATTTATGCGGCCTGGGGTAAGTATGAGCAGGCCGAGAAACTCTATCGAGAGGCTTTAAGTACACAAAGGGAAGTGTCTGACCCACAGAAATCTATTCCGTATGCTCAGACACTCAATAATTTTGCGCGTTTCTATCACAGGAAAGCAGAGTACGCCAGCGCCGAAAAACTCTACTCAGATGCGTTAGCCATACAGAGGGCGGTTTGGGGATCGGAACACGCGGAGTTGGATCATCCGGTAGTGGCGCGGACACTGAACAATCTAGCACGTATGTATCGTGCGCAAGGAATGTATAGTAAGGCTGAAGAACTGCATATGCGCGTACTGAAAATTCGTGAAGAAGCTTTCGGCATGTATCACCTGGATGTAGCTGAGAGCTATTACTGCCTGGCGAAGCTTTACTTCGCTCAACAAAAATATGAGCAGGCGCAAGCACGTTGTCAACAAGCCCTGATTATTCAAGAACGGCAATTGGGGCCAGAGCATCCACAAATTGCTTCAACGCTGGTTATGATGGCAAGGATTGTGGCGGCCCTGGATGATTATATACCAGCTGAGGGACTCTATGAACGCGCTCTGAAAATCTGGGAGTCAACTTTAGGACCGGAGCATTATAAAGTTGCTCTTATCCTCAGTTGTCTGGGCGAGCTTTATATCAAAATGCAGCGTTATGCTGAAGCGGAACGGTCACTCAAAAAATCGCTGGAGATACGCGAGCAATTATTTGGTCCGAACTATCAGTATCTGTCTTATAACTATAATAATTTAGGTGATATTTCCTTGTTTCAACATAAGTATGCTGAGGCAGAACAGTATTATCTTCGTGCTTTGACTGTTCGGGATCCAACAGCGAAAGCGGTTCATCCGCAGATAGTTTTCAGTTATCGCCGACTGGTAGAACTGTACATGAAAACACAAAGATATCAGGAAGCAGAAACAGTATGGAAAAAGCTTGAGCAGATGCTGACACCGGAGTACCCGGATTGGGTAGCCTTCCTTGAGAACTACACCGACCTGCTGCGTAGAACTGGGCGAGAGGAGCAGGCGATTGAGCAAGAAAAAAGAATAAAGCGTTTTACAACGAGCTTATAATAGCAGTAACCGCCGGAAGCGTGATGCGTCATACTCTCTTTACTTTGTGAATTGGGGGATTCATCATGGTAATACCTGTCCTGGCTTGTCTACATGAAGACGGTTATTGGTAGAGTGGAATGTAACCATCGATTATTGGAAATCGTGACTCTATCAATAGTATTTACATTTATCTTATCACACCTATTATCGTTTGTTGTGATAAGATGTTTGCTTCCCTTTTGTTGTCGTTTGTTAGTTGGAGTTGTATTCGTATGCGAAAAGTTGTCATCATTGGGCCAGCAGGAGCCGGAAAGTCCACTCTCGCCCGCGAGTTGGGCGCTATCTTGAAGATGGATGTCTTTCATCTGGATCGCTATTTCTGGCAACCGGGCTGGAAGGAAAAGTCCAAAGAGGATAGGGTCAAGATATTACAGGAGCTGGTGCAGAAGAGTGAGTGGATCATCGAAGGCGCTTATTTCAGCACCTCGGACATTCGTCTCTAAAAAGGAGATACCGTTATTTTTTTTGGATATGCCGATTCTTCTCTGCACCTGGCGTGTTCTCAAGCGGCGCTATAGCGTTCAGCAGCAGCAACGCCCGGATTTACCAGCAGGTTGTTCAGAGCGGCTTAATTGGCGCTATATGCTGAAGCTGCTATTATTTCCATTTGTTGGACGGAAGACACTTTTGCGCAAATTGCGTTGGGTAGAACGTGAGAAATTCATCTGTCTCCATTCCGAAGAGGAGGTGAAAGACTTTCTTGATGTACAGAGGAAGTTTGCCTCTGCACTGCCTCGTCGGCAAGAGGCATATGCTGGGCAGATGATTTCTGCACATGCGTGAATTCGCGTTGTGATAAGCGCTTATATGCCAATTTCTATAGCGACAGGGAGCGCGCTCTGTGACCAGGAGGTGAGGTCGTCGCTATCGCGCGGCGTGTATTTCTCGAAGAGCAGGCGGCGGGCCAGCGCGTCTTCTGTGGGTGCGCTAACCACGCGCCCTTGCCCTTGCAGCGTAGTCTCGCCGAGTCTGACCTGTACCTGTGGGTTCTGCATGAGATTCCTTACCCAGTCTGACCTGTCACGCCCACCGGCGAGCATATAAATAGTTGTGTTGTGCAGTGCGAACCAGATTTCGATGGTATGAGGACGGCCTGTGCGCCGCCCAATGGTCGTGAGGTAGCAGAAATCATCATCTCTATACTGTTGCAGGTCAGTTGTCATGTGTCCCGTTATCCTTTCCGCTTGATTACGCTGGTTGTATCTCGACCGTTGTTGCCACGATAGCACGTTGCTGGTAGGTGGCAATGTTACCGCCGATGCATACCGTTTGTTGGCAGCGAATATCGGTGGAGGATGCGCCGACTTTAAAAACGAACTCGCCCGGCTCGACGACGAAGCGCATCTCCTGGTCATAGAAGGCCAGACGCGAAGGATGGACGGTGAAGACAATGCGTTTTGTCTCGCCGGGAGCAAGCGCCACACGGGCAAAGCCGAGCAACTGCTGATCGGGGCGTGCAACGGAGGCAACAAGATCGCTGCTATAGAGTTGCACAACCTCGTTGCCTTCACGGCTACCTGTATTGCCTATATCGACTGTTATCGTGACCGCCTGGGTGGTATCTGTAGCTTCCACCGCGAAGTTGCTATACGCAAAGCTAGTGTAGCTCAGGCCATGACCGAACGGGAAGAGCGGTGTGGTGGGCGAGTCAATATAATCTCCAAAGAACATTGCGCGGTCACCACCTGCACGCATGCCTGAGTAGAGGGGTATTTGGCCGACGGAGCGTGGCAGCGTTACGGGCAAGCGGCCAGAAGGATTGACCTTACCGGTCAGAATATCGGCCAGCGCATTGCCCCCTTCTTCGCCGGGGGGAAATTGCAGCAGCAACGCATTGGCGCGCTCTGCGACATCGCTAAGGGTGTGGATGCGTCCACTTAGCACAACGACAACGAGTGGCGTGCCGGTCTCTGCCAGAGTGGCTACTAATTCTTCCTGTACTCCTGTCAGAGCGAGGCTGGTGGCATCGTTGCCCTCACCGACTGTCACCGGTCGCTGGAGGCCGCTGCGACCGGCAACGACGACAATGGTCACTTCGGCGCTGCGTGCCGCCTGGACGGCCTCTGCAAAGCCGGAGCGGTCATCGCCCAGCACATCACAGCCTTTCGCGTAAATGATTTCGGCAGAGGAGCCGAGCGCGATGCGCAGACCTGCCAGCGGCGTGATGTGAGGGGTATAATATGGGCCGGGCCGGTAACGTCCCCCGCTCTGTGGCGTGAGCGTTTCAGTTGCTGCGGGTTGATTTTTGGGAGCGGCATAGATCATCTCTAAATGGGTGGGATAGTGATAATCGCCCTGCAAGAGCCGTTGATCATCCGCTCCCGCACCGATAATGGCGATGCGTTTCACCGTTGGCGCAAGCGGCAGAATGCCATCGTTTTTAAGCAAAATAGTAGACTCCGTAGCCGCCTGCCGTGCTAATCTGCGCTGTTCATCGGTATCGAAAACAGCGGGTGCGGCATCCTCGTCAACATAAGGATGCTCGAAGAGGCCAAGCTGGAATTTCAAACGGAGGACACGGCGCACAGCTTCATCGACAATCTCCATTGCCAGCCGTCCGGCCTCGATCTCGGCTTTCAGATGCTGGTTGTAGAATTGTTGCGCCGGTAGCTCCATATCTAGTCCGGCTGAGAGCGCCAGACGTGCCGCTTCCCCTGGTGTTGCGGCTACATGGTGGAAGTGCAGCAGTTGTTCAACGGAGAAATAATCCGCGACGACGGCCCCGCAAAAGCCCAGCTCGTTGCGCAGCAGGTCGGTGAGAATAGCTTTGCTACCCGCGCAAGGTAATCCATCGACCGATGCATAGGAATTCATCACGGTGGCAACCTGCGCGTCGCGGATGACCGCCGAGAATGGTTCGGCGTACACGTCGCGTAACTCGCGCGGTCCTATATGCACCGGTGCCCAGTTACGCCCACCCTGAGACATAGCGTAAGCCAGGAAATGTTTGGCAGTTGCAGCGACGCCCTCGCGCAGATTAGCCGTTTGCAGTCCACGCACGTAGGCGGTGCCGAGGGTGCCGATCAGCACCGGGTCTTCGCCATAGGTCTCCTCGACACGCCCCCAGCGTGGGTCGCGTGCGACATCGAGGACGGGAGCCAGCGCCAGCCGCGCTCCGACCGCACGCATTTGTGTGCGGATCGCGCTGGCGACCGCTTCAACAAGAGCAGGATGCCAGGTGGCGGCCAGCCCCAATCCCTGCGGGAAGACCGTTGCGCCCCGGTGGCAGAAGCCCCCAACCGACTCTTCATGTAAAAGCACCGGGATAGCGAGACGGGTACGTTCTAACGCTACCTTTTGAATAGCGTTGAAAAAATGGGCGCTTTCTCTGGGCAACAAACCGGTAGAGGCCCCGATGCGCGTAATTTGGCCGATACCATGCGGCATAAGTTGCGCAGCTTTCTCTGCATCAAACCCCTCGTCATTGACCAGGGAGGTACTCCAGAGGCATCCAAGCTGGGCAATTTTCTCATCCAGTGTCATAGTGGTCAATAGGTCCTCAACACGCTCTTCGAGGGCGGCCTTCGGATTGAGATAAATAGACGATGACATGCGGGAGACTTCCTTCTCTTGCTGGTGTTAGATCAAACGATGTGCTTGATGGTGTGTAAACGCTACCGGAAACGCTTACACAGCAAGTATAGTCAATAAACTTTGCCCGTGTCAAGCCACTATTGATGTGGTTTAGTACAAATGACAGCTTCCAATCAGCAAAGTTCATTGGAGTGAACCGATAGTTTGCATTTTCGCGCAAATATTTTGCTCATATGAGCATTGACATGGCTCACTCTGCATGATTATACTGTAAGTGATGTGGTAATCGTATATTACAATGCTAGCCCCAGGGGAAAGGATGGCTACTTATGAAGGTACTCGTAACTGGAGGGGCGGGCTACATCGGCTCGCATACTGTGCGTGAATTGAGGCAGCGCGGCTATGAGGTTGTTGTGCTGGATACGCTAGAGCGAGGACATGCACAGGCAGTAGCAGGTGTGCCGCTTGTTCAGGGTGATACCGCCGATGCCGCGCTGCTCTCCCGTTTGTTTGAGGAGCAACGACCGGAGGCGGTCATGCATTTTGCGGCTTATAAAGCACCGGGCGAGTCGATGAGCGAGCCAGAGATGTATTTCAAGAATAACGTGTGTGGAACCCTGAATTTGCTTGAGCAGATGGTGCGGCATAACATACGTTATTTTGTGTTCTCATCGAGTTGTTCAATCTTTGGCACACCGAAACACTTGCCGGTGGCGGAAGATGCGCCGGTAGGGCCGGAGAGCGTCTATGGCGAGACGAAATTAATGGTCGAGACGCTTCTCAAATGGTTTGATCGCACACGAGGTCTGCGCTCCGTTTCACTCCGCTATTTCAACGCTGCCGGTGCGGCTCTTGATGGTACGCTGGGCGAAGATTGGAGTGTCACGCTTAATCTGATACCACTGGTGATGAAGGCGGCGGTGGGCAAGAGTCCATCGGTACAAATTTTTGGCACGGATTATCCGACGCGCGATGGCACGGCGATTCGTGATTATATCCATGTTGTTGACCTGGCGATTGCTCATATACGTGCGCTGGAACATCTGATGGAGACACAGCAGAGTACGGCCTATAATCTCGGCACAGGTGTGGGCTATACTGTACAGGAAGTGGTGGATATGGCAAAGCGTGTGAGCGGGGTGGACTTCAAAGTCGAGCGAGTGGGACGCCGCCCCGGAGACCCGGTGGCAATCTGGGCGGATAGCAGCAAGGCTGAGCGCGAGTTAGGCTGGAAGACGCAGTATGATCTGGAAACGATAGTGCGAACTGCATGGCAATGGCATAGCACGCATCCTGATGGTTTTGGCCCGGAGACGAGATGAACCAGACGAATAATGTGCATGCTCCTGCATGGGAGGAGCGCTGGCACCCTTTACGGGAAGAATGGATTATTGTGGCGGCCCATCGGCAGGATCGGCCCTGGATTGGTGCTACCGTCTCAAACGAGGTTGAGGCAGTCCCACCCTATGTGCCGGATTGCTATTTATGTCCCGGCAATCGGCGTGTGAGTGGTCATGTCAATCCGAATTATCGACAAACCTATGTCTTTGATAATGACCATCCCTGTGTAGGCATAGACGCGCCGTTGGAAATCAGTCAGCCGCCGGAGCCATATCGTTCACGTCCGGCACGGGGATATGCGCGTGTGATCTGCTATAGCCCGCGTCATGATCTGACGGTAGCGGAAATGTCGCTGGCCGAGATTGCTCAGATTGTGCAGGTCTGGCAGCAACAGACCTTTGATCTGGGGCGGCGCGCCGAAGTCAAACATGTGCTATGTTTTGAGAATAAAGGCGAGGTAGTGGGTGTCTCTAATCCCCATCCTCATGGTCAGGTCTACGCCACCAACTTTGTTTTCAAGACCATAGAAACGGAACTCCAGGCTTCGCAGCGTTATCTCAACGAGCATGGCAGAACGCTCTTCTCGGCAATTATCGAGGCTGAGCAGCGAGATGGGCGACGTATTCTCTACGAGGATGAGTATAGTATCGCCTTCGTACCCTACTTTGCGCGTTATGCCTATGAAGTCTATGTCGCGCCCAGGCGTGGAGTGGCTCACATCTATGAATTGAACGACGCTGAGGTAACATCACTGGCGCGAGCTATCAAAGATGTCACTGTGCGCTATGATAATCTCTGGCACATGTCATTTCCTTATGTGATGCCTTTGCATCAGGCTCCCACCGATGACGGCGATTACCGTTGTTTCCACTTCTTTATTGCCTTCCATCCGCCCTTGCGTCGTCCTCAAGTACTGAAATATCTGGCGGGACCGGAGATCGGCGGTGGCAATTTCGTCGGCGACACATTACCAGAAGAAAAGGCCGCCGAGTTGCGTGCGCTTTCGACGGTGCATTATCGAGCAAAGGCGGGTGAACGATGATACGTGAAGCGCAGCAGTTGCTGGAACAATTGCAGATTATTCATGGTGCTATCCGCGATCAGGTGCTACGTGCCTCTGAGGAGATGGCGGCAGAACAACTCTCCGCTATCGTTGCCGAGCAGGCGGGCGACGTAGTTTTTGCCATTGACCGTATCTCCGAAGAAGTGTTGCTGAAGCAGTTTGCCCGTCTGGCCGAACGCTGGTCATTTGTCCTGATCGCGGAAGGGTTGTCCGAAGATGGCGTAGCCGTCTTTCCGCGCGGCATAGACCCGGCGCAGGCTGAGCTACGCATCATCATAGACCCGATTGACGGCACACGCGGCATTATGTATCAGAAACGCGCGGCATGGATTTTAACCGGTGTTGCACCCAATCATGGGTCACAGACGGGCTTGCATCAGATCGAACTGGCGATTCAGACTGAGATTCCATTGGTGAAGCAACATCTGTGTGATAGTCTATGGGCGATCAAGGGGCAGGGCGCGCATGGTCAGCGCCTGAATAGACTGACCGGCGAGGTACGAGAACTGGTGCCACGTCCTTCGCAAGCTACCACAATTGCGCAGGGCTATGGCAATATTGCCCGCTTCTTCCCCGGTGGGCGGGCCGCCCTGGCAGCGCTCGATGATGCGGTTGTAGAAGCCTTACTGGGGCCGGTGCAACAGGGTAGGGCGCAGGCTTTTGAGGATCAATATATCTCGACCGGTGGCCAGCTATACGAGTTGATGATGGGGCATGATCGCTGGCTGGCCGATTTGCGCCCACTTGTACCCATGCTTAAGCAGACAGGGCTATGTTGCCATCCGTATGACCTCTGCACCGAACTGATTGCGCGCGAGGCAGGCGTCATTGTCACGAATGAGCATAATCAGCCGCTAGATGCGCCGCTGGATGTGGACAGCAAGTTGGCCTGGATTGGTTTCGCCAACGCAGCGCTGGCCCAACAGATAATGCCGCATTTACAGAGGCTTATGCGTACACATCACTTTATTGGTGCGTAAAGAGCGCCGTAGAGGCGTGATCATGTTCTTTAAAAATTATATCCTGATATGGAAAAGTGAAAAGCACCCCTGCTCCAGGATGTCTTTAACGAGCGATAGCGTATCGGGATTTATTTTTTAAACCGCATGATCATGCCCTGCCAGCGCATCTTGTAAACCACGTGAAATAATGCGAGGAGCGACGCGATGTGGTCCTGTGAACAAAATGTGGATAATGTCTTGCCCGATGTGAAGCGTTTTTGCGACCTTCTCAATCGCGCAAACGATTTTTTTGCTCCGCAATCGCCCCTGATAGTAGCACGCGCGCCAGGGCGTCTGGATGTCATGGGGGGCATTGCCGATTACTCCGGTGCGCTTGTGCTAGAATGGCCACTGGCGGTGGCAACACTGGTGGCCGTACAGCAGACCAGCGAGCCTGTCGTGACCATCTACAGCACGATGGTGGAACAGGAAGGTGGCACAGCGCGGGTGACGTTGCCGCTGGCGGAGCTACTATCCTGGGATTATGCTGAAGCGCACCGTCAGCTCACTACGCATAAAGAACTGGTATGGGTAGCCTATGTCGCTGGTGCGCTGCTAGCGCTGCATCGTGAGCGGCAGTATATACCGCAAGGTGGCCTGCGTATCATGGTGTATTGTGAGATACCGGTTGGCAAAGGCGTCAGTTCGTCGGCGGCGCTGGAAGTTGCGACAATGCAGGCGCTCTGTGGTCTCTTTGCACAGCCGATGACGGGGCGCGAGCTGGCCCTGCTCTGTCAAAAGGTCGAGAATGTGATTGTAGGTGCCCCCAGCGGCATTATGGATCAGATGACCGTCGCCTGCGGAGAGCAGGATTCCTTGCTGGCGCTGCTCTGTCAACCCGCCGAATTACAGGCCCCCGTCGCGTTACCGCCAGCAATCACCTTCTGGGGTGTTGACTCCGGCATCGCGCATGCCGTCTCCGGTAGTGATTATACCGGCGTGCGCGTGGGCGCTTTTATGGGCTATCGCATTATCGCCGAGCTTGCAGGCTTACCTGTGATGCAAGGTGAAGTCGGGCATGTAAAAGTGATGGATTCACGCTGGCACGGCTACCTGACGAATATCCCGCCATCGGTCTGGGAGAGCTATTACCGCGATAATGTGCCGGTCGCGTTACGCGGCGATGAGTTTCTGGCGCGTTATGGCGGAACGACCGATAGTGTCACCCATGTTCGACCGGAATATACCTACGCTATTCGTCAGCCGACTGCACATCCAATCTACGAACATCATCGTGTGCGTCTCTTTCGCTCTTTGCTGACCATGCCATCGTTAGGTGAAGAGCAACTGTTGCTGCTAGGAGAGTTAATGTATCAATCGCATGTCAGCTATAGTGCCTGTGGACTTGGCTCGGCTGGCACGGATCGTCTGGTCGAACTGGTGCGAGAGGCCGGTCCGGCGAAGGGACTCTATGGAGCCAAGATCACCGGTGGCGGAAGCGGTGGCACGGTAGCGGTGCTGGCGCGCCGCGAGGCCCAGGCAGAAATTGAGCATATCGTGGCACGCTATCAGCAAGAAACAGGCTTAACGATTTCATTATTGGGCGGTTCCTCGCCCGGTGCGGCAGCGTATGGTACGTTACGTTTCACATACAGTGCGTAATGGAATAAATCATTAACGTGCGGGTGCGAGGACGAATTTCTCCAACGCGGCAGCAACACCATCCTGGGCATTGCTTTTTGTGACATAGGCGGCAACATTCTTTACTTCATCGTGCGCATTCTCCATTGCAATGCCCAGGCCGGCGTAGCGCAGCATCTCTATATCGTTATGATTGTCGCCAAAGGCAATGATCTCTTCCGGCAGAATATCCAGCATGTGTGCTATCATCTTGAGAGCCTTGCCTTTGGAAACCTGGGGGTGCATAAATTCCAACCATTCCTGTGCTGTCTGCGTCACATACAGTTGTCCATCAAAAATGCGCGCCAGCTCAGCGCGTTTCGTTCTGATGGTACTGGCATCCCCAAAGGCTGCTATCTTGAAGCAGGGATGACTCACCAGATCGGCAATATTATCCGTGAGTGATACCGGGACCCCCTGGAGATACCAGTTATTGCGCTCATAGAGTGCCCGTTCGGCATAGATGATTTCGTTGCTGTAATAGCATGGCTCTAAGGCAAGGAGACGTAAGGCGTCGAGCAGTGGCGGAATGAGGTCTGGAGGAACCAGTTGATTGTGTAAAATCTCGTTCGTGTGTGTATCGATAATCACAGCTCCGTTGTTTGTAATTTGAGGTGCATTGAGTGGTAATTGCGCCCCGATGGTATGGAAGATGTAGGGTACGCGACCGGTGGCAACGACCAGCTTCATCCCTGCTGCGACGGCCTGTTGCAAGACTGCAATAGTGTGCGCAGAGAGTGTGTGCTGAGGGGTCAACAGGGTTCCATCCAGATCGGTGGCGATGAGACGGTACATGATAAGTGATACTCCCAGTATGTCAAGGTATAGCTAACTATTTTTCTGTCTACTACATTATATGCATGCATGCTTGTATATTGCAACTCGTTAGTATGCCCCGCATGGTGGAGAAACAGTATCTGCTATAGCGACGTGTTACTTGCGACATCTGTCTGGCGTTGTCGCTTGCCTGGATGTTCCCACTAGTAATGTATCAAGGAGGAAGTGAGATGTTATGGTATTGCCGTTTTAGATGGCATCCAGATACTACCCGTGAGAAGGTTGCATGCCGTATCGTGGAGATGCATGATGCGGGCTGTAATCAACCTGAACGTATTAAAGGTTGGTACAATCTAGCAGGGGGTGGTGCGGGTTTCCTGCTGGTTGAGACGGATAATCCCCATGATCTGACAACATTCTTGCAGCCCTACATGGATTTAGTGAGTTTCGATGTCCATGCCATCTATCCTATCGACTACGGACGTCATATCGAGGAACTACGGCGCGTTGTACGTATGAAGGCGGCTTCAGGCACGCCATAGGACAGCGAGCATATGAATTTAGTGAGTTTTCGATGTTCGTGTTGTCTATCCTATCGACTACAGACGCCATAGTGAAGAGCTATGGTGCATTGTGCAGTGTCAGTCTGCATTTGTGTGGTCCCGATGATGTAGCGCTTGAGCAGGTTGGGGGACGGAGAACACGTATTACTTGTGTTCTCCGCTCTTTATTTTATTTTTGGGTGCTTTGCTCACCCTGAACCAGAGGTACAGGTTTCTTGACATCTGACGCCCGCTTCGCTATGGTGTCGATAGAAACTGTTTACCATCATGCGCTTTAGCGTGTTTCTTGAAAAGGGGAAATAGATGTCGTTTCGCGTCAAAATCACGCTGGCCGGTATCTTTCTCATCATCATGATCCTTGTAGTTTCCTACGTTGGCTCGATTCTGCACTTTGACAATAATACGCTGCTCACTATTGCCTTGCTGGGTACCGGTCTGGCCGCGTTCTTCGCCTACGGCAAAGTTTTAGGGGAATAGGGGCGTAATGATGAAATTTGCTTATTGTAAAGCGGGAACTTGTGCTGCATCACGCCCCGGAACCAGGATTAGAACTGAGATCGCGGGTAGTTGGCGGCATACTTTTGCGTGCTGCTTATCTGCGTGATGATGCCTAAGACCGCAAGCACCAGCCAGACTAGACTCCACAGAAGCGAACGCTGAATAATTGCGCCGACAACACCAGCAGAGATGGCGTCGAGCGAGATTTTCCCTATCAGGAGTAGAATGCCTCCGACCAGTACACCCGCACCACCTAATGCTGTACTGATGATGATGAGGATTTTGGTCAGATTAAGGGTCAGTGTGAGGATGGCCAGAATAACGGCGAGGATGACGCCCACTATCACGGCGATGGTACTATGGGCTGCGAAGCCAAGTGCGGTCATGATGCCGGTGCCAACCCAGAAACCGACCGAGGCCGCCAGAATGACAACGGCGGCTACGTACAGGTAGTACGCCAGCGCTGCCAGAATAAGGCCAACGATAATAGCGGCAATCAGGACGGCAAGCGATGTTAGAGCATGGGAACCTGGAGAAAAAGAGAGAGCTTGCTCGGTGAGCAGAAAACCGGTGATGAAGCCCCAGATGGCGACCAGGATGCGGAAGAAGCGGTATCCGGCGAAACAGAATGCGATGCCAACTAAGAGCGCGATTAGACCAGGGATAAGAATTCTCATGATGCCTCCTTCTATGCGATGCCTCGCGGTTTATTGTTGCTAAGAAGTATGATAGCATATCGAGTAGGTTTGCTCCGCTTAGATAAACGGTACGAAGGGGCTTTGAGGGTCTCCATCCTTTAAGGAAAATGTTGGTGGTCGGTGTTGGGGCGTCATGAATGACGCCCCATGAGCGGATCAAAGGGCGACCAGGGCGTCATGAATGACGCCCCTACATCCATTTCCCCCGCAGGGATAGAGAGTCGGCCTTGATTAAAACTGGAAAGCTGTATTTGATGAGCTTATAATAGATAGCAAACAAGCTCGCGTGAATACTGGAAAATAAGGAAAGGCAAGGAACATACATGGATACCACTGTTTCATTGGAATTTTTCTCGGAGTCAAAAGAACATCTCAAAACGTTGGAGCATCGTTTGAAGCACGAACACGGTGTATCCGTCGATATGGTTGTGCCAAAAGTCGCCACCGCGCCTGTCCTGATCGCTATTGGCATCAAAGATGATGACGAGCAGGCGAAGAACACGGCTCAGAGAGTTGCTCGGATCCTCTACCACTTCTTGCATGACGAGGCGGCAGCACAAAAACAACTCTTTTTGCTAACGATAGAGGGAGAACGCATCGATATCGAGCCTCTCTCCGCCGAGCAGATTGAAGAGATTATTCTCAAAGCGAGAGAGGAAGAGAAATAGGTACAAGAGCAAGGGGAGTGAACTTAATCACTCCCCTTGCTCTTTCGAATGTCCCTTCACACGACTACACTACTTAGCATTCACCTTCACGGTGCGGGCCTTCGCATGTTCGGCTTTTGGCAGATTGAGGGTCAGGATACCGTCACGATAGCTGGCTTCAGCGCGTTCGGAGTTGACCGGAGCGGGCAGTGTAAAGCTCTGCTGATACTGGCCGGACTGGAAACCCTGCCACAGAGCGGTGGCCCCTTCGGGTACCTGCACATTGGTCTGCCACTTCAGATTCAGCGAGTCTTGTTGCACAGTGATCTCAACATCTTCAGGACGTACACCAGGCATGGGCATCTGAAGGATGAAGCCCTCATTTGTCTCGAACAGGTTCGCGCCGACGCCGCGTGTAAAGATACTGGCTTGCGGAGAAATGAAGCTGTCGGCAAAGAGGCGATCCATTGCCTCGCGCAGAGAGACGACCTCGTTAAACGGATTGTAGCGAGTTACGTTTGCCATGATAGTCACTCCTTCTTTCTTATCTATGTTTTCTCAAGTCTTCTATGACTGGTGAACGGAGCAGGTGCGATGTTGTGGTATCTCATCTACCGACTCCTGTTCGTTATCGTTCTCTTGTTTCTGATCAAAGTATAGCCCCCCTTGTGTTAGAGTAACGTAAGCGAAGTGTAAGAATTTTGTTAGAAATTTTGATAGAATTATTGTCATACTTTGATAGTATGCAGTGAAACATGGAGGCAAGGCATGCGATGCGTTGTTCGCTCTCGACGGCATAGAGAGATTCTGTTAGAATGTTCCCAAGCTGTAAATTCATAAACAGGGAGGAAAATGCCGACGTGACGGTGGAACAGAAACCAATGGCAAAGGATATTGATTACGTTTTGAAAAGGGGAGTGGCGCTGGTCGAGAAGGAGGCCGACCTGCGCCGTATGCTGCTGGAGGGCAATAAGGGACAGCCACTGAGGGTCAAACTGGGGGTCGATCCGACGCACTATGATCTTACGATTGGGCATGCCGTTGTCTTCCGCAAGCTGCGCCAGTTTCAGAAGCTGGGCCACAAAGCCGTTGTGGTGATCGGCGACTGGACGGCGCGCCTGGGTGATCCGAGTGGACGTGAGGAGGCACGTAAGCCACTTAGCGAAGAGCAGGTAAAGGCCAATGCTGCCACCTATCTAGATCAATTTTTCAGAATCGTCGATCCGCAGCAGACGGAGGTACGCTGGCAGCACGAGTGGTTCGATAGCTTTACGCTGGCGGATGCCATCAAGCTCCTGGGTCACAAGACGGTGGCACGCATGCTGGAGCGCGATGATTTCTCTAAACGCTACAAAAGCGGTGTGGAAATCTACCTGTCGGAGTTTATGTATCCGCTCTTGCAGGGCTACGACTCGGTAGCATTGCGGGCCGATGTCGAGTTGGGGGGCACCGACCAGACCTTCAATCTGCTGGTGGGACGCGAACTACAGCCGGTCTTCGGGCAGCCGCCGCAGCAAATCTTGACTATGCACCTGATTGTCGGGCTGGATGGGGCCAAGAAGATGGGCAAGTCGCTGGATAACTATATCGCCATGACGGCTCCGGCTAATGATATGTATGGCAAGCTGATGTCGCTGCCCGACCATGCCATGCGCTCCTACTTTGAGGCCCTGACCGACGTAGAAGATGCCGAACTGGATGAGTTTGAACGAGGCATGAAGGCTGGCACGCTGAATCCACGCGACGTGAAGCGTCGCATGGCACGTGAGATCGTCACCGTCTTCCATAACGCTGAGGCGGCGGCCCAGGCGGAGGAAGCTTTTATCCGGCAATTTTCCGAGCGCAAATTGCCTGTTGATATTCCTGAGTACAAGTTGAGCGAGCCAACCGATGTGGCGGTTCTCTTCGTAGATGCCGGTCTGGCGAAGAGCCGCAACGAGGTGCGTCGCATCATCAAGGAAGGCGGGTTTGCGATCTATCCGCAAGGCGAGGAGAGCCAGGAAGAGCGTATTACCGACGAGATGTATGTCGTGCCGGTGCAGGACGGCATGATCTTACGGTTGGGCAAACGCAAGTACCTGAGAATCCGTGCCTGATCTCCGCATTTTGTGGTATCGTAATCATGAGGTAGAGGTGCAATGCTTATCAGCACTGCACCGACGCCGGAGGCGGCAAAACGTACATGTAGTGATATCCCTGATGAGTATCAGGTCTGGTAAAGTATTACGTCCATCGAGGAGGTTTCGCGCATGGCGCAGGCAAAGATTGGTGTGATCGGCGGCAGCGGTCTGTATCATATGGCAGACATGACCGATATAGAAGAGGTCAAAGTGCAGACTCCGTTTGGTGATCCTAGCGATGTGATTACCGTCGGTAAAGTCAATGGCGTAGCGATGGCCTTTCTGCCCAGGCATGGGCGTGGGCATCGCATCAGTCCGAGCGAGATTCCGGTGCGCGCCAACATCTGGGCCTTGAAGAGCCTGGGCGTGGAATGGGTGATCTCCGTCAGCGCTGTCGGTAGTCTGCGCGAAGATATTGCTCCACGCGATCTGGTCATTCCCGACCAGTTGTTTGATCGCACCAAAAGCCGTGTTAATAGCTTTTTTGAAGGTGGATTGGTCGTACACTGCACCTTTGCCGAGCCTTTTTGTCCCACGCTGAGCGGCCTGCTTGTGGAAGCAGCGCAAGGTCTGGGAGATGTCAGGGTGCATGTGGGTGGCACGTATGTCTGCATGGAGGGGCCGCTGTTCTCCACAAAGGCCGAGTCGGGTGTGTACCGCAAACTTGGCATGGACATCATCGGTATGACTGCCTTGCCGGAGGCGAAACTGGCACGCGAGGCCGAGCTATGCTATGCTATCATTGCCTGCGTTACCGATTACGATAGCTGGCACGAGACCGAAGAGCCGGTGACGGTTGAAATGGTGATCGGCAATCTGAGCGCCAACGTGGCGAACGCGCAACGCATCTTGCAAGGCGTCGCCCAGCATATACCCACAGACCGTTCCGCACTCTCTTGCGGCTGTGCGAGCGCGTTAGCCACCTCGATCATTACCGACCTAAAATTTATACCCGCCGATGTTAAGGAGCGCTATAGCCTGCTTGTAGGCAAGTATCTTTCTTAGCGTGCTGGTGTTGGTGCTTCCAAGACTTGTCTACTGGAATAGAATAGATTACTATGCCAACGCTTGAGGGGTCTGTCGAAAATATTGTCTTTCGCAATGAGGATAATCACTATACCGTAGCACGTTTTCGCCCGAATGACAGTGGGCGGCTCTTCCATGATGATCTGATGACGATTGTGGGTATCATGCCCGGCATTCAGATCGGCGAACTGCTCTCTGTCGAGGGGACGTGGGAGAATGACCCGCGCTACGGCACGCAACTGCATGTCACTAGCTTTACACAGCGTCTGCCTGCCTCGCGTGAGGGTATCATCCGTTACCTCAGTTCTGGCCTGATTAAAGGTATCGGGCCTAAGAAGGCCAAATTGATAGTCGATCACTTTGGTGAGCAGACGCTGGCGATTATCGAGCAGCAGCCGGAGCGTCTGAGCGAGGTAAAGGGCATCGGGGCCAGAGACCGCTCGGCGATTGAGAAGGCGTGGCAGGAGCAGACGGAGATCAAAGAACTGCACCTTTTTTTGCAGTCGCACGAAGTCTCGATGAATATTGCTACGCGCATCTACAAACAGTATGGCAAAGACTCGATCAAGGTGGTGCGCGAAAATCCCTATCAACTGGCGCAAGATGTGCATGGCATCGGTTTTCGCACCGCCGATGATATTGCCATCAAGCTTGGTTTACCGCGCGATAGCGTACCGCGCCTGGCGACTGGCCTCAAATATGTGCTGACACAGGCCGCGAACGAAAATGGCCATTGCTTTCTGCTGGAAAATCAACTGTTGTCGCTGGCGGCCACCATCCTGGAAACGCCACGCGAGGCGCTCTTGCCCGCGCTGGAGCAGTTGCGCGGCGAAAAGGATATTTTCGTTGAACCACCCCTACAATTTGGCTTACCATCCTCACGTGCGACTCTCCATCTCAATGATAATGATATCGAGACGGAGAACGAGATAGAACCGGGCGAAGACGGTGTAACTGCTGAGGTAGACGATGTTCAAACGCAGAATAGAATCTATTTCGCGCCTTTCTGGTATGCCGAAAATGGCTCGGCACGTCTGCTTCGGCGTCTGATGCTCTCGCCCAGCGAGTTGCCCCCCACGAGCATCCAGCAATGGGAGGTGGTCTTTGCCCGTCTCAAGGAGCGTGGCCTGCAACTGACCGAGATGCAGCGCGAGGCCTTGCAGATGGCCTATAACCACAAGGTCTGTATCCTGACCGGCGGCCCCGGCACCGGCAAATCGACCTCTCTGCGTGCCTTGTTAATGTTGTTGCGCTCGCGTAAGGTCGATTTCGCCCTGGCGGCCCCGACGGGCCGGGCCGCCAAACGTTTGACCGAGGCGACAGGCAGAGAGGCCAAAACGCTGCACCGCCTGTTAGAGTATGTGCCGCACGATAACAGCTATCAGCGCAACGAAGAGAATCCATTACCTTACCAGTTCGTGATTGTCGATGAGTTTTCGATGGTAGACATCTTGCTCTTCTATCATCTGCTCAAGGCCCTCTCACCAAAGGCTCATCTCTTGCTCGTGGGAGATGCCGACCAGTTGCCCTCTGTTGGCCCCGGTAACGTATTGCGTGACCTGTTGCGTAGCGAGTCGATCCCCACCGTACATCTGGTAGAGTTATTTCGGCAGGCAAAAGAGAGCAGGATTGTGGTCAATGCGCACCGCATTAATACTGGCCAGCTTCCCAGTCTGCACAATGACGTGAAGAGCGATTTCTTTTTCCTCAACCCGTATAAAGATAAGGCCGCATTTGAAGAAAATCCTCAGCTTTTACAGCAGTTGATTGTTGATCTGGTGTCACACCGCCTGCCTGCACGTTATCACTTTAATCCCATGACGGACATACAGGTATTGTCTCCTATGTACAAAGGAGCAGTGGGTGTCGATAACCTGAATACGGAGTTGCAGGCACGGCTCAATCCGCCACCAAAAGCGCAGGTGGAATGGTCCGGGCGCGTCTTTCGCGTGGGCGACAAGGTGATGCAGTTGCGCAATAATTACGACAAGGGCGTCTTTAACGGTGACGTAGGCTGGATTCGTGAAATTAATAGAGAAGGTGCCACGGTGATTGTCGAGTTTGTCGAAGAGGCTGGCCCGCTACATGTACAATATGAATTTCATGAACTGGACGAACTGGTGCTGGCCTATGCCGTCACGGTACATAAGAGCCAAGGCAGCGAGTATCCGGCAGTGATCATTCCTCTGGTGCTACAACATCGTATGCTCCTACAACGCAACCTGCTCTACACCGCGATTACACGCGCTAAAAGGCTCTGTGTGCTGGTTGGGCAACCCCGCGCTCTGGAGATCACGGTAAGAAATGACCACGTGGCCTTACGCAATACCGGTCTGGCTGAGCGTTTGTTGTTAATGAATATGGCGAACGGCGCAGGGCTGTTTCAGGGCCAGTGAAGTATCCTGCTGGAAAGATAGGGCGAGCGCAATGAGCAAGAATGCTTAGACGTTGGGATGAGCATCAGGTAAATTGCCAATATCTATCTCAAGACGCTCTTCTGCCTCATTCCATCTCGTTGCCGTTTGCAACTGCGCACATCGTCTCTGCATGCCTCTGACAATCTCAAGGCACTCATGATTTCTTGCACGTCTTGCCTGAAAATGGCGAATCACCGTTGGATATAGGAGGAGACGTGAAGATGTCGTCCCCGTTAGCTCAATGAGAAATAAGAAACTCTGATCATTGCGCTCAATCTCATCGACGGCATAGTCATCGATAAAATCGCCTGCACAATAGATGATGGGCTTGTTCTTGTACACTTCGATGCCACGCACAATATGACCAGAATGCCCAAAAACTAAGTCTGCTCCATGATCGATCAAGGCATGAGCAAACGGTTTATGGGCGGCAGGAGGGATATAGCCCCAATTGGGACCCCAGTGCAGAGAGACGATAAGGTAGGCAACTTCTGTCCTGGTTCGTTGCACGACCTCGAAGAGCCGGTGAGCCTGCTTATCCTGCACGCGAATGGGCACGTGCCAGACCCCAGGACGCCTCTCAGATGCTGCCCAGGCCGGTTCGTTGTCTGTACAGGCAAGGAAGCCGAGCTTCCTTCCTTTTACTTCCCATATAGCTCGTTCAGATGCTTTCTTCAATGTCATGCCTGCTCCCGCGTAATGAATACCTGCTTGTTCTAAATGATGCATCATCTCAAAAAGCCCTTCATAGCCAAAATCCAGGACATGGTTGTTTGCCAGTGAGACGGCATCAATGTGGGCGGCGGTGAGGACAGCTACATTTTTGGCATCTGATCGAAAATGAAACGCTTTGGGGGTGGCAGACCAGGGTGTTCCTCGGTCTGCGATCACACATTCCAGATTACAGAGATGCACATCTGCCTGGTGGAAGAGCGGCAGTGTATCTCCCCAGGGATATACTGAAGGCTCGACTTTGAGTACCTCATTAACGAGCCGTCCGACCATAACATCGCCCACCAGCAGCAGTTTCAAGGACTCGCCATTCTGCATCTTCATCTGTTCTACCACTCCAATGCGGCGATCTGTGCAAATGGACGCATAGTACTGATGACCTCTCCTCGTGAGCAGGAGTGTTCTTCCTCCCACCCAATCAGTATAGAGCCTTCCCCCGTCAACTGCAATCAGAACTGTATTATGAGGTGTGCGCTCACCCTGGAACAGCTTAACGGAAGCTTGTACAAATCCGACCTCTGAAGTAGAATATAGATAGCAAAAACTTTGTTCTAGTCAACAGAGTATTTTCTGAGGCTAGTGGACTATGCTATGCCTCCAATGCCTGGTTCTCACATTGTAGCAAGTTGCGGCTGCTGAACGCTACAACATATCATATTGTATATCAGGAAGGGTTAGTGTTTATGTCTGGAACAGAAGCTACCACTTCAAGTATGGCGTCGGCATCGGGGTATGTACACCCTGAAGTGCTGGTTGAGACGGACTGGGTGGAGCAGCATCTAAACGATACTGGTGTTCGCCTCATTGAGGCTGATGAAGACGTGTTGCTCTACGAGATTGGGCATATTCCTGGGGCCGTGAAATTAGACTGGCATGTCGATGTGCAGGATAAGATGACGCGTGATTTCATCAATCCGCACGAGTTTGAGCAGTTGATGAGTCGCTGGGGCATCAGCAATGATACCATGATTGTGCTGTATGGAGACAAGAACAACTGGTATGCCTGCTACTCGTTCTGGTTGTTTAGCATGTACGGCCACAGGAATATGAAGATCATGAATGGAGGACGTACCAAGTGGGAGGCAGAGAAGCGGCCGATGACGAAAGAAGTGCCGCACTATGCCCCCACGAGCTATCATGTTCACACGGTAGACGAGAGCATTCGTGCTTTCCGCGATGATGTGCTGGCCGGTTTGAAGAATCCTGAGCGTCGCCTTGTCGATGTGCGCTCGCCACAGGAATATACCGGCGAGTTGATCCACATGGTCAACTATCCGCAGGAGGGCGCGCAACGCGGTGGCCATATTCCAGGTGCAAAGAATATTCCCTGGGCAATGGCAGCTAATCCCGATGGCACCTTCAAGTCAGCCGAAGAACTGCGTCAGATTTACATGGGTAATGACATTACGCCGGACAAAGATGTGATCTCGTATTGTCGTATCGGTGAGCGTTCCGCCCACACGTGGTTTGTACTGACACAACTGCTGGGCTATCCGCGCGTGCGCAACTATGACGGCTCCTGGACGGAGTGGGGCAATGTTGTTCGCGCGCCAATCGAGAAATAATGGACACAATCACAGGGGACGTGATGATGGATTTTTCCAAACAAAACCGGCAATGGTACCATCCCGTAGGGGCGTGATTCATCACGCCCTGAGAGCGGAGCGACGGACGAGCGAGGCGTCATCAATGATGCCCCGCGAGCGGAGCGACTGGCAAACAGGGCGTGATAATTCATGCCTGAGAGGGGTTTGAGCGGCAAACCTTGACCGGCAAACAGGGCGTGATAATTCGTGCTCTGAGAGGGGTTTGAGCGGCAAACCTTGACTGGCAAACAGGGCGTGATAATTCATGCCTGAGAGGGGCTTGAGCGGCAAACCTTGACCGGCAAACAGGGCGTGATGAATCACGCTCTGAGAGGGGCTTGAGCGGCAAACCTTGACCGGCAAACAGGGCGTGATTCATCACGCCCTGAGAGGGGCTTGAGCGGCAAACCTTGACTGGCAAACAGGGCGTGATGAATCACGCCCCTACAAAATTCATCATCATGCCCCTATTAGGAGCAAGCTATGAATCGGCAAGAGGCAATTGAATTTTTGATAGATCACTATGAGAACCCGCGCAACTATGGCCCACTGGAAAATGCCGACGTCCACTTAAAGGGCGGCAACCCTGGCTGTGCTGATGTGATTACGATGTACGCGCGCTTCGATAAAGATGGCAAGCTGGCGGATGTGCATTGGGAAGGTGAGGGCTGCACGATCAGCCGCGCCGCAGCTTCCTATGTCACTGAAATGGTGCAGGGCATGACGGCAGAAGAAATTGAGAATCTGAGTTTTGAGGATCTCATTGATGATCTTGGGCGCGAACTGGTGATGACACGCCCAACCTGCGCCACCCTGGCTCTCGGCACTCTCAAAAGAGGTGTGCATGAGTTCCATATGCATAAGCTGTCCAGGGAGGATTCCAGCGAACAAAAGTAGCGATTACTATAGCTAAGAGTAAGAGCGGCCCGTTTCATTAGGAGGGGCATTTGCCTTGCCCCCCTCATCTATGCTTTTGCGGGTATTCTGCTCTCATATATGCCTCGTCTCTCTTCACAGTTCGTATAGTTTGCGCCAGTGCGCAAGCAAGGTCAGTGCTTGCTGATGCAGACGTTGATGTTGTGGGTCATTGAGCCAGCGACTAACCCCGGAGGGATGTGGCAAGGGCAAGAGCAATGTACCATCCTGCTCACGATAGGTACCAATCACATCTTGCAGGCGAACTTTGCCGAAAAAAGCCTCTATCGCCATACTCCCCAGTAGTAACACCACCTTTGGTTGCACGAGGCGCAATTCTTGCAGCAAAAAGGGACGGCATAAGGCTACCTCTTGCGCCGATGGACGCCGGTCGCCCTCGCCGCTGGGATTTTTACCCGGATCGCAGTGGGTAAGTGAGGTGAGGTAGCAGTGCTGGTGCAGGTAGCCTGGTGGGAAACCGACCTGTTCTAGCCACTTCTGAAGCACCCGGCCCCCTGGCCCACTGAAAGGTCTTTTCTGTGCTACCGAGCGGTGCCCTGGAGCCTGCCCAATGACCATGACGCGATCAGTGGCGCGACCACTGACGATGGGGTGGGCATGTTGCAGATAGCCCTGTTCCTGGCAGCGGCGACAAGCAAGAATGCGCTGTTGCAGTTCAATCACTGCCAGCATTCGTTCTTCTTCTTTGTTTGTGCTATCCCGATCAATGTTATTCAAACGGTTTCCTTAGAGTATATATCTGTCGGCGTTGGATGCTGATGATTCTGATTCTCGGCTGGCACTGGCGTACTCAGGCTCGGTTTGGTGTAATTGGGAGCCAGGTGGCGATATTGACCACGATAGTAACCCAGTGGCAGCGCCTCCGGGTCGGTAATGGTGGCCGAGGAGTTGGAAATGGCAGAATGTGTCGGCGCGCTGTCGTCGGCAAAGACGATCTCACCCGCAGTTCCCATCGCTTCAACCTGGCCGATAAAGATCACATGGTCGCCGCCGGGATATTCCGCTACGACGCGCGTGTCGATAAAGGCCAATGTATCTTTCAGAATTGGCGCGCCCGTAGCGACAGTCTGGTATTCAGCATAGCAAAAATGTTCATAGCGGTCGGCGGATGGGGTGGCAAAGCAGCTTGAGAGGTGTTCCTGCTCTTCAGTAAGAATATTAACGGCAAAAATACCGCTTTCTCGAATAATCGGCAATACCCTGCTTGTCAGATCGACACAGATGAGGACGAGAGGGGGATTGAGCGAGAGCGATGCAAAGGCGTTGACCGTCAGACCGGCGGGCGTCCCATGATCGTGCGTTGTCACGACCGTTACCCCTGTTGCAAAGCGTCCCATGACCTGCCGAAAGAAAAACTTTTCAATTGCCATCTAAACGTATCCTTCATCACCAATGTAGCAAGGCCCCGCTACAGTTCGTGGGAACATCAGGGTCCCTCCTCAACTTGACACTCGGCCCACGCAGCATGTTCGGTGCCGGGGCTACTACTTCTAATCTGTAGTATCATCCTCAAACTCGCTCTTGTCAACTGGACTTATGGACAGTAAGTTTCTGCTAGCTGACGTAGAAGCTCAGCTAGCGGTGGCCAGAAATTGCTTGACAATGACCTGTTGCATGCCGGAAGATGTATGTAAATGATATCCGCTTTCTCACTCTGGTATTTCAAAGAGGGGTTTTCTATGACGACAACTGAACGACCAGCGACGGGGCCGCAACAAGAGATAGCTATCCATACATTACCGTATCCACGCAATCCCGGTATGCCGCTAGACCTGGACTGGATTCACCGGGTACGGGTGAATCGCAGCGCCGTCGAACGCCGTGCCGCCACCCTGCCGACGCGCCGCACCGTCAAAAAGGAGTGGCAGGCCGCGTGGCTCTTGCGCGCTATCACCTGCCTGGATCTCACTACACTGGCAGGTGACGATACGCCCGGCAATGTGCGCCGTCTCTGTGCTAAAGCGCGTTATCCTGTGCGTCAGGAACTCCTGGATGCGATGGGTGTAGGGAGTCTTGATCTCAAGGTTGGTGCGGTCTGTGTCTATCATAACCTGGTGCCGACGGCGGTTGAGGCGTTGCGTAGTTCCACTATTCCGGTTGCCGCCGTCTCGACCGGTTTCCCCGCCGGACAGAACCCATTTGAGCAAAAGCTTGGCGAGATCACAGCTTCTGTCAAGGCCGGAGCGACGGAGATCGACATCGTCATCTCGCGTGCTCACGTGCTGACCGGCAACTGGCAGGCGCTCTATGATGAGGTAAAAGCCTTTCGCGTGGCCTGCGGCGAGGCGCATATGAAGACCATCCTGGCAACGCACGAACTGGCAACTCTGCGCAATGTGGCGATGGCGAGCCTGGTGTGCATGATGGCCGGAGCCGATTTCATCAAAACCTCCACCGGTAAAGAGGCAGTCAACGCTACACTACCTGTTGGTCTGGTGATGGTGCGCGCCATTCGCGAGTATGCTGAATACACCGGTTACAAGGTTGGCTTTAAGCCCGCCGGCGGTATTCGTAGCGCGAAAGAATCGCTGGACTGGCTAATCTTGATGAAGGAGGAATTGGGCAACGAGTGGCTAAATAACACGCTTTTCCGCATCGGTGCCAGTGGTCTGCTTTCCGACATAGAGCGCCAGCTTTCCTATTTCGTCACCGGTCGCTACGCTGCTGCTCACCATAACCCGATGGTCTAAGAGTTGCGGAAAATATGCAGGACGAGGGCAAGGCAATGCCTTTATCAAACAGATTTGAAGAATGCTTTGCAAGCTAAGCACAGGGGTGGCATATATGAGTATTCTGGATATTTTTGCGTCGATGGAATATGGACCGGCACCGGAGGCGGCGACACCTGCACTGGACTGGCTCAAAATGCGTCAACCGTTTGGTCTGTTCATCAATAATCAGTGGGTAGCACCGCTCAGCGGGCAGTACATGGAGAGCGTGCAGCCGACCAGTGGCAAGGTGCTGGCGCAGGTGGCGGCGGCGAACAGCGCGGATGTCGATAAAGCGGTCGCAGCGGCGCGAGCAGCCTTTGCGTTGTGGAGTCGTTTGCCTGGACACGCGCGGGCGCGCTATCTCTACGCGCTGGCGCGTCACGTGCAGAAGCACTCTCGCTTGCTGGCCGTGCTGGAGTCGCTGGATAATGGCAAGCCGATTCGTGAGACACGCGACCTGGATATTCCTCTGGTGGCACGTCACTTCTATTATCATGCTGGCTGGGCACAACTGATGGAGACGGAGATGGCCGGTTATGCCCCTGTCGGCGTGGTAGGTCAGATCATTCCCTGGAATTTCCCTCTACTCATGCTAGCCTGGAAGATCGCGCCCGCGCTGGCGATGGGCAATACCGTCGTGCTGAAACCGGCCCGCTATACCCCGCTGACCGCCCTCAAGTTCGCCGAGATCGTTCAGGAGGTTGGTTTGCCGCCGGGTGTCGTCAATATTGTGACGGGTGAAGCGTCGCAGGTCGGCGAGGCGCTGGTACGCCATCCCGATGTGAATAAAATCGCCTTTACCGGTTCAACTGAGGTGGGACGCAGCATTCGGCGCGCGACGGCTGGCTCTGGTAAAAAGCTCTCGCTTGAACTGGGTGGCAAGTCACCCTTCATCGTCTTTGATGATGCCGATCTGGATAGTGTCGTAGAGGGCGTGGTGGACGCCATCTGGTTCAATCAAGGCGAGGTCTGTTGCGCTGGTTCGCGCCTGCTCGTACAGGAGAATATCGCTGAGCGTCTAATAGCGAAACTGCGCGTGCGCATGGAGCATTTGCGCATTGGCGACTCACTGGATAAAGCGATTGACATGGGCGCGATAATCTCAAAAACGCAGCTCGAAACCATTCAGCAGCTAGTGACGAAGGGCGTTGAAGAGGGTGCGGAACTGTGGCAACCTTCCTGGCAGTGTCCCACCGAGGGCTATTTCTATCCACCGACGCTCTTGACCAACGTTGCGCCCGCCGCAACAGTGGCGCAGATGGAGATCTTTGGCCCTGTGTTGGTGACGATGACCTTCCGCACACCGGCAGAAGCGGTTGCACTGGCAAATAACACACGCTATGGACTGGCAGCCAGCGTGTGGAGCGAGAATATCAATCTGGCCCTGGATGTGGCTCCCAAACTCAAGGTCGGTACCGTCTGGATCAACAGCACGAATGTCTTTGATGCCTCAAGCGGCTTTGGCGGCTACCGTGAGAGTGGCTATGGGCGTGAAGGCGGCAAGGAAGGTTTGTATGAATATGTGCGCCCGGCCTGGGAAGTATCCTCTGCTGAAAAATTTCCTATAGCCATAAGTGCTGACCAGAATGATGCCCAGGTTACTGACATCAGTGAGACTAAGGCAAATGGCGCTGGCTCTCTTCCTCTCTTACCTGCTATTGATCGCACTCCCAAGCTTTTTATTAAGGGGAAGCAGGTGCGGCCTGATTCGGGTTATAGCCGTGTCGTGTATGGCCCTGGTGGACGGGTGATCGGGCAGGTTGGTGAGGGCAACCGCAAGGATATTCGTAACGCGGTCGAGGCGGCGCACGCGGCTAGCGGGTGGGCCACGAACACGGCACATAATCGTGCGCAAGTCCTGTATTACATTGCTGAAAATCTCGCTGTGCGTGAAAGCGAATTTGCGCAGCGCATCGTGCAGCAGACGGGATGTCGTCTGGCCGAGGCGCTGAAAGAGGTAGAGGTGAGCCTGTCGCGCCTGTTCAGCTATGCTGCATGGGCCGACAAGTACGAGGGGAGCGTACATCGTCCGCCGTTACGTGGAGTGGTGCTGGCTTTGCCCGAAGCGATTGGTGTCATGGGCATCGCCTGTCCTGATGAGTGTCCACTGCTGGGTCTGATCTCCCTGGTGGCTCCGGCTATCGCAATGGGCAATAGCGTGATTGTCATTCCATCGCAGGTAGCTCCGCTCTGCGCGACCGATCTGTATCAGGTTTTGGAAACCTCTGATCTACCGGCGGGTGTGATCAATATCGTCACGGGCGAGCGTGACGTGCTGAGCCGCGTACTGGCCGAGCATGATGATGTAGATGCCATGTGGTACTTCGGCTCACTTGAAGGCGCGAAGATGGTGGAAATGGCCTCAGCAGGCAACATGAAGCGTACCTGGGTCAGCTATGGACGTGGTCGCAATTGGTTTGATGCGACACAAGGCGAAGGGCAGGAGTTTTTGCGTGAAGCTACGCAGGTGAAGAATATCTGGGTACCGTATGGTGAATAGGATGGAAGGGCAGTCTGTATGGTCGCACGCTTACGATGGACTCGTTCCGTATGATGGTAGTGGCGCATAAGTGAGCGAGCGCGAGGCACAGTACCCACTATCTGGTGGGTACTATGCCTGTCGATATATCTGCTAGTTGCTGCTTTCTAACTATCCCACGTTGACCGGTTCTTCCAGTTTGGGGAAGAGAGGGGAAGGCATGGGCAGCTTCGTACCGGCGACCACAGGATGCAAGCGCCAGCCGATGCGGCTCATATCGCCCTCGAAGCCCAGGTAGCCGTGCAGACGCTGTGACGAGAAGGGCAGGTAGGGATAGAAGAGGACGTGCAGCCCGCTGATGACCTGTATCATCACGTTGAGCGTCGTGCCCGCTGCCTCGCGGTCTACCTTGATCTGTTTCCAGGGAGCCTGTTCGTCCAGGTAGCGGTTCGCCGCGCGCGCGACCGCCATCGCGGCGTTGAGGCCGTCCTTGAAATGGCACAGCGCAATATTGTGACCAACCAGCGTAAAGCCGCGATCTACCTCGGCCAGTATCTCACGATCCTGCTCGCGCAGTGTACCCTGTGCTGGTAAGATACCATCAAACTTGCTTTGCAGGAAGCTGAGCGTGCGATGAACAGCATTGCCGTAGGTCGCTACCAGTTCGTTATTATTACGGCGCACCAATTCTTCATAGGTGAAATCTGTGTCGCGTCCCTCTGGTGCGGTCGCCGAGAGGTAGTAGCGCACGGCATCGGCGTTGTAGCGATCCAGTACATCCGGTGTCCAGATAACGTTGCCGCGACTGCTGGACGCCTTTGCACCGCTCATGGTCATGAACTCGCTGGCCGGTACGTCATAAGGCAGATTGCGATTACCGTAGCCGATCAGCATGGCGGGCCAGATAATCGCGTGGAAAGGAATATTGTCCTTGCCGATAAAGTAGTAGGACTTCACGGGCGGATTGGTTTGTCCCGGTACCCACCACGTCTTCCAGGCTTCCGGCGTGCCCTGTCGTTGCGCCCACTCAACGGTGGCGGAGAAGTAGCCAATGACGGCGTCAAACCAGACATAGATGCGCTTGTCATCGTAGCCGTCGAGGGGGATCGGCACGCCCCAGTCCAGATCACGGGTAATCGCGCGCGGACGCAGGCCCTCTTTGAGCCAGTTTAGTGCAAAGCTCAATGTATTTGGTCGCCAGTGATCTTTGCCTTGCGACAGCCATTCCTGCAAGGCGGGCTGAAGTTTGGGCAGGTCCAGGAAGAAATGTTCGGTCGGGCGAATCTCGATCTTGCTAGTCTTGCTGCCACACAGGCGACACCTGGGATTGATCAGATCAACGGGGTCTAGTGTATGGCCGCAATTATCACACTGGTCGCCGCGCGCGTCGGGGTAGCCGCAATAGGGGCAGGTGCCCTCGATATAGCGGTCGGGTAGGAAACGGCGGTCGGTCGGGCAGTAGGGAGATTGCATGGTATCTTTGAAGATATAGCCCTTTTCGTAGAGCGTCAAGAAAAAGTCCTGCGTGATACGATAGTGGTTCTCTGTGCCGGTTTCGGTATACAGGTCCCAGGCAATACCGAGTCGCTGCCAGACCTCAAGAATCTGGCGATGGTAGCGCGCGACAAACTCACGCGGCGGAATACCTTCGCGGTCTGCATCAACCAGAATGGGGGTACCGTGTTCATCACTCCCTGAAACCATGAGGACGTGATTTCCGGCCAGGCGATGGTAGCGCGCGAAGGTATCAGCAGGCAGGTACGCTCCGACAATCTGTCCGACATGGGTAGGACTTTTGGCGTAGGGCCAGGCGACACAAACTAGTATATATTCTTCCATAGAGCATCTCCCTCATCACGAACATCATAATAGCGCTTCACACGAAACCGGTTTTCCCACGTGAGCATAGTTGAGGCCAGTGTGAACACGAGGCTATTATAACAAGTTGCCGGGGCGAGCGCAAGGCTGGCCCGCCCCCTCAGCGTATATGGTAAGGGCAATGCAATGCCTTGCCTTGCTAGCCACACGCTCTCTGTGCAATCCTTGTCACATACCAATATAGCGCGCATAGAGCGAACGCGCGAGCTGCTCATCATCGGTGCCTTTGATGATGGCACGTGCATCGGGGAAGACGGTGAACTCGTAGCTGTCAACGACGAAGCGTAACAGGAACTGGTTATAGCTGACCTGACCGACCGCTTGCAGATGCCCGGCGAGTGTGGGGAAATCGATCTTGATGGAGCGTCGGCCCGCGTTGCCGCGTACCTGAACGGCATTGCGTCCACACAGGCTGGTCGCGGCTGTGCCCGCCAGCGATTCGAGAAATTCGTAGTGATGCTGACCACAGGCAGGACAATCGGGCTGACGCGGTAGCTCGATGCGCTCGGAGGTGTTCTCCCACACATCTATCCAGACCATCTCGCGGCTCGTTTTCTCGCTCTTGAGCAGTATTTTCATCGCTTCGGTTGAGGCTAGACCAGTAATCACACCGACAATGCCGTTCAACACACCAGCAGTGTCGCAAGTGGGGGTGGTGCCAGGAAGGGGCATCTCCGGGAAGACGCAGCGCAGGCAGGCGGTATCGCCGGGGAGAATATTCATGGTGACGCCGTAGGAGGCAATCACCGCGCTGTAAATCCAGGGTTTCTGATACTTGATGCACACATCGTTCAGCAGGTAGCGCGTCTCAAAGTTATCCGTTGCATCCAGCACCAGGTCGGTTTCACGTACTAACGACTCGATGCCTTCGGCGTTAATATCCTCGACCAGAGCCTCGATCTGCACATCGCTATTAGCGCGGCGCAGTTTCTCGGCAGCGGCGATGGCTTTGGGGAGTCGTCGGGCGATATCATCCTCGTCGTACAATATTTGCCGTTGCAGGTTATTCAGTTCAATATAATCGCGATCAGCAACCACCAGCCGTCCGATCCCGGCGCGGCAGAGGTTATTGGCAAGTCCCGTGCCGAGCGCACCGCAGCCGATAATGGTGACGGTAGAGGCATGCAGTCGCTCCTGACCCTCTTTCCCAATGGGGGCAAAGAGAGTCTGTCGTGCATAGCGATCAAGCATAGTTTCCCTAACCCTTCCCAGTAGAGATAGTATTCATTCCATTGTAACATACCAGGAAATCCGCGATATTTCCCGTGTGCGGATAAATTTGTCTCTCATAGCTGTTGAGTATGTATCCTCTCAGCCGATAAGGTAAGTAGGGAAAGAGAGAACGCTGCTCTGTTCGTAGATTTGAGCAAGCGCATTGCTAGTTTGTCTGCTCTATATTCTCTATGTCAGGAGCGTGTTATCCATAGCCGGTAAGTCTGGACGAGTTGGCAGCAGCACAGAACTGTGTTACAATGCAATAAGCGCATTGCCTTTCTGGGGAGCCTGTAACCAGTACCTGTGTGGCATATTGGGAAAGGTCGCCTTATGAGTAATGGAACTCGCATGAAAACTGTATTGGTTATCGACGATAATCCCACGATTGTGGAATTAATCAAGTATGCCGTGAATTTACAGGGGATTTATCACGTCATCGTCGCGTATGACGGCGTGCAGGGGCTGGAACGTGTGCATAACGATCACCCTGATTGCGTCATTATTGATGTAAAGATGCCTCGCATGGATGGCTATCAACTGGTGCGCTGTCTGCGTGGCGACGCGCGCACCGCCAATACGCCGCTCATTATCCTCAGTGCGATGACGCGCGAGGAGGATCTTATGACGGGCCTGCTCTCAGGAGCCGACGAGTATCTCACCAAACCCTTTAAGCCAGCGGCATTAAATGAAGCGATTGAGCGCGTGCTGCGTCTGACGCCGGAGGAACGACAACGGCGCACGAATGCCCTTGTGCAAACTCAGACCGACCATTCATAATTTACGTTACATTGCTCAGGTCTCATGTCGTTAGCCGAATGGACAGGGTATACTCTATTGGCTGGTTTCAGGCGTCTCTTCACCAGATAACAGATGGCAATCTATTCTGTTGGCTCTGTTTCGTCTGTCTATTAGCAAAAGATCAGTTATAGAGTAAAAGCCGTGTCCAAATTAGCTATTCTTCTCGTTGATAACGATACGCTTGTCTATCATCGACTTTCACAAATTTTGCAGCAAGACGTCTATCTGCAACATGCCGGTTCGGTCGCCGAAGCCAGACAGCAACTCGCGGTCACTACGCCCGATTTTGTGATTACAGAGGTTCATTTCAAGGATGCAGAAAGTGGCCTGGAGTTATGCCGCTATATCCGTAGTGTTCCTTCGCTCAGCCACCTGCCCATCATGATCTTGACCTCACTGGCAACTATTCAGGATAAAATTGCGGGTTTTAACGCGGGGGCCGATGATTATGTCGTAAAGCCTTTCGAGTCAGCCCATCTCGTAGCCCGCATCCGTCTCTTGAGACGGATCAAACATATGGAACGGCAACGGGGATAACAACGCATGGCACCTTTGTGGGGTGCCATGCGGAATGCCTAGCCGGGGAAGTGGCAGGCGGCGAAGTGATTATGTTGTTTTTCTTCAAGTGGTGGGATCACCTCACGGCAGATTGCCTGGGCTTTCCAGCAGCGTGGATGGAAGTTACACCCGCTGGGCGGATTGACCGGGCTGGGCACATCGCCTTCGAGAATGATACGCTTGCGCCGTGCCTCAATGTTCGGGTCGGGCACGGGAATAGCCGAGAGGAGCGCCTGCGTATAGGGATGCAATGGCAAGGCATACAGGTCTTCGCTCTGTGCCAGCTCCACCACGCGCCCCAGGTACATCACCGCGACGCGATCACTGATGTGCTTCACGACAGAGAGGTTATGCGCGACAAACAGGTAGGTCAGACCAAACTGGCCCTGCAAATCTTGTAGCAGGTTCAATACCTGGGCCTGAATCGAGACATCCAGTGCCGAGACCGGTTCATCCGCGACTACAAACGAGGGGCGCAGCGCGAGGGCACGCGCGATCCCAATACGCTGACGCTGACCACCGCTGAACTCGTGAGGAAAACGGTTCATGTAGCGGGGGTTGATGCCTACGGTATTGAGCAGCTCAGCAACCTGAGCCTGAATATTCTTGCGCTCGCCGTTCTGTTTGAAATTTTCTAATGGCTCCGCCACGATCTGCCCGACCGTATAGCGCGGGTCGAGCGAGCCGAAAGGGTCCTGAAAGACCATCTGCATCTTAGCACGCATCTGGCGCAATTCATTCTTAGGCAATGTTGTCAGTTCGACGCCATCAAATTTGACACTGCCGACCGTTGGCTTAATCAGTTGCAGGATAGCACGACCGGTAGTAGATTTGCCGCAGCCGCTTTCACCCACCAGACCCAGCGTTTCGCCGCGACGAATAAACAGGTCAACGCCATCAACGGCTTTCACGCGCGCGACTGTGCGTCCCAGCAGGCCACCTTTAATCGGAAAATGAACTTTCAGCCCTTTGACATCGATCAGTGTTGTACCTGCTGTCCCGCTCGTTTTAGGAAACTCTACTTGCTGTACCATCTATTGCTCCCTATACTAATCTGGATAGAAGCATGCCACAACCTGCTCACCGCGCCCAACTGAAGCCAGTTCTGGACGCTCTTGCAGGCAGCGAGATTGAACCTTTGGACAACGCGGCGCGTAGGGGCATCCCTTCGGCGGATTGAGCAGATCAGGGGGCTGGCCAGGGATGGGAGTCAGGCGCGTACCACGCGATTCATTAAGACGAGGGATCGAGTTCAGCAACCCGACTGTGTAGGGGTGCGCGGGCGTCTCAAAGATCTGTTTCACCGGTGCTGACTCAACCACGTGACCAGCATACATCACATTTACATACTGGCAGGTACCGGCCACCACACCCAGGTCATGGGTAATCAACATGACGGCGGTACCAAATTCTTGTGAAAGCCCCTTCATGAGATCGAGAATCTGTGCCTGGATGGTTACATCCAGCGCGGTAGTTGGCTCATCGGCAATTAAGAGTTGTGGGTTACAAGCCAGGGCGATGGCGATCATCACACGCTGACGCATGCCGCCGCTAAATTCGTGCGGATAGCTTTTCGCACGCCGTTTGGCGTCGGGAATGCGCACCAGGTCCAGCATTTCAACTGCACGCTTCCAGGCCTGATCATTCGAGATGCCCTTACGGTGACGCTTCACGGTCTCCGCAATCTGGTAGCCGACGGTGAACACAGGGTTGAGTGAGGTCATGGGGTCCTGGAAGATCATCGAAATCTTGCTGCCGCGCAGTTCCGTCAGTTCTTCGATATTTTTGTCCAGCACGTTCTCGCCATTGAAGTTGATCTCCCCATCCACAATCTTCCCAGGTGGGTTCGCCACCAGGCGCATGATAGAGAGTGCGGTAACACTCTTACCGCAGCCGCTTTCACCTACTACCCCCAGTGTCTGGCCGGCCTTCACGGAGAATGACACATCATCTACGGCCTTCACAACACCCCGGCGTGTAAAGAAGTAGGTTTTGAGGTGGTTCACTTCCAACAGATTTTCCGTCATGGGTTTATCTCCACATCGTAGGGACATGATTTAATCTCGTTCGTGATTGGTTATGTCCACGCATTTAGTTTTTCCCTCGTGGGTCAAAAGCATCGCGCAAGCCGTCGCCCAGGAATGAGAATGCCAGCACGATAATTGTCAGCACGATAGAGGGTAGCAATACTTCCCAGGGATAGAGCGAGAGAGTGGTAGCAGCATCCGAGATCATCAAACCCAGGCTGGAGCCAGGGGGCTGCACGCCCAGGTTCAACAGGCTCAGGCCGGCCTCGCCGATAATTGTGTTTGAGATGTCCAGGGTCGCTGCCACGATGACGATGCTGAACAGGTTGGGCACGATATGTCTGAGGATGATCTTCGCATCGCTGCTCCCAACAGTACGGGCGGCCTCAACGAATTGCTGCTCCTTGAGCTGCAAAGTCTGCCCACGCACATAACGCGCCATCAACGGCCAGGCGGTGAAGGCCAGCGCCAGAGAGACGATTAGCAGGCGTGCATCGCCGTTAGCTCCAATCAGTGGTATCGTACTCAGGTGAGTATCGGCCCAGGGGCCAAAGATGCCGGCCAGCAGAATGGCAAAGAGCAGACCGGGGAAGGCAAACA
>DAOTVZ010000200.1:0-5021 GCA_034436045.1 Ktedonobacteraceae bacterium
TGATCACGCCCAGGAAATCAGGAGGGGAACAATGAAATTTGCCGTTGGACACCCCCCCCGTAGGGGCGTGATGAATCACGCCCTGCTTGCCCACCTCTATGTACTTGTTCAGCCGCTTCCAGGGCGTGAGTGATCACGCCCTGGAAATCAGGAAGGGAACAATGAAATTTGCCGTTGGACATCCCCCCCGTAGGGGCGTGATGAATCACGCCCTGCTTGCCCACCTCTATGTACTTGTTCAGCCGCTTCCAGGGCGTGATAAATCACGCCCCTACGGCTTGCGTATTTGCAGGTGTAGTTCTTGCAATTGTTTGTCATCGACCGGGGAGGGTGCCCCCAGCAGCAGATCCTGGGCGCTTTGCGTCTTGGGGAAGGCGATGACAGCACGAATGCTCTCCTCGTCGGCCAGTAGCATAACAAGGCGATCAATGCCGAGCGCGATGCCACCGTGCGGGGGTGCGCCATACTCGAAAGCTTCCAGCATGTGACCAAACTGCTCCTGGATCTGCTCATCAGTCAGCTTCATCAAGGTGAAGACCTTGTGTTGAATCTCTGCCACATTGATACGCACGCTGCCGCCACCGACCTCGTAGCCGTTGCAGATGATATCGTACTGCTTCGCCCGAATATTTAGTGGGTCAGTGTCCAGGCGCTCGATATGTGCCTCGTCCATGCCGGAGAAAGGGTTATGCTCGGCATCGTAGCGTTGTAACTCCTCGTCGTAATAGAAGAGCGGGAAATCTACCACCCAGCAAAGGGCCATTTCGTTGGGGTCGATGAGCTTCAAACGCTCGGCCAGTTTGATACGCAGACGCGCAAGCACATCATTGCAGACTTTGGCGCTATCGGCCACGAAGAGCAGCAGATCGCCGCTTTGTCCGCCGAGACGATTGATGATAGCCTGCACCTCTTCTGCCACCATAAATTTGGTGAGCGGCGATTTGATCTCGCCGTTTTCATGGATGGCCATTGTGACCAGCCCCTTTGCGCCCAGCATACGCGCGAACTCGGTTAGCTCCTCGATCTCTTTGCGTGTATAGTGTGCAGCGCCGGGGACGCGAATGCCCTTGACGATGCCCTGCGCGGCAAGGGCATTTTTGAAGACGCCAAAATTCCCCGCCGCCGCCAGGTCGGAGATAGTGACGAGGGGCAGGTCGAAGCGCAGGTCGGGACGGTCAATGCCGTAGCGTTCCATCGCATCCTTGTAGCTGATGCGCGGGAAGGAGCGATATTTGATGCGCTTGTTAGTTGTGGCCTCGATGAGATGGATCAGCAGGTCTTCGATGAGGGCCATGACATCCCCTTCATCGACAAAAGCCATTTCCAGGTCGAGTTGCGTGAACTCCGGCTGGCGGTCGGCACGCTGATCTTCGTCGCGGAAGCAGCGTGCGATCTGGAAGTAGCGATCCATGCCGGCCACCATCAGCAACTGTTTGAGCTGTTGCGGCGATTGTGGCAAGGCATAGAACTCACCGGGATAGAGGCGGCTGGGCACGAGATAGTCTCTGGCACCTTCTGGAGTGCTTTTCATCAGAATGGGAGTTTCGATCTCCAGGAAGCCGCGCTCATCCAGGTAATCACGGATGAACTTGACGACGCGGTGGCGCAGGATGATATTGTCGCGCATCTTAGGGCGGCGCAGGTCGAGATAGCGATATTTGAGGCGTAGCGACTCATCCACCAGGTCGGCCTCGTTGGTGATGGGGAAAGGCGTTGTGCGCGAGGGATTAAGAATAGTAATCTGCTCGGCGACTACCTCAATTTCACCGGTGCTAAGCTGGCGATTTTCGGTGCCGGGGAGGCGATGCACAACGGTGCCTTTGACTTGAAGAACATATTCGCTACGCACTTCGGAGGCGATGCGATGGGCCTCTCCTGAGCGTTCGGGATCGCAAATGATCTGCGTCAGGCCGTAGCGGTCGCGCAGATCAATAAAGATCAGGCCACCATGATCGCGGCGGCGATTGACCCAACCGGCCAGCGTCACCTTCTGGCCCACATTGCTGGCTGTTAGTTCACCACAGGTCTGTGTTCGATAATGTACGGCAAAAGCCACGTAAAAGTATCTCCTTCGTAGGTACGGGTATTCGCTTATTCAGGTGTACAAATGCCATTCTGGCTGACATCAATAGTGAGCAGATTTTGCATAGTTGTTCCCCCTTGCCCACTCTGCTGTGTGAGCAGATAGAGGGAGGGCTGACGGGGGTCTGCCACCGCGCTCTGGATAGTAGACAGCAGCGCGGCAGAGACATACTGGTGGTCGAGCTGCATTTTCATTTGATTGCTGGATGCGGCGACACCTCCCCCGGCCCCGGCGGCTCCGGTAGCAGTAGCGGTTGGCCTGGGTGTCGGTGTAGCAGTAGCAGTGGCGGCTGCCGTGGGGGCGGGCGCAATCTCAAGGTCGAGGACGCGATGATACATACTATCGACCAGATAGAGATGTGGCGTATTGTTTACCGACCCGGCAAGCAGCAGGATGGAGCGCGGCAAGATCAGGAAGACAGACGATGGCACGGACACCTGGGGCACCGGTGTATTAAAAGTAAAGTTCTGTGCCGTCACCACGAGTGGGGTGGGAATTGGCTGCTGAACGACCACGCTCACACTGGCCTGACTGCCGCTAACCCAATTCTGCACGGAGCCATCGCTGTAGAGCAGAAACAATTGATGGTTGGGGAAAGCAGCCACGCTCTGAATAGGATTGGAAATCGAGATTTTCGTAACCGGCCCAACCACCAGTTTATTGTTGCCGTCTATGGTATAAGACAGGATATAGGCATTGTTAGGAGCCGAGAGCGAGGTCAGCACGACATAGACATCGGTGCCCCAGGCGGTTACAAAGGACGGCACGCTGCCATCCTGCTGGGCCATCGTTGTATCAATGGTTATCGCATTCGCGTCCTGCAAGGTATTGCCGGAGGGAAGCAGCAGGTGTAGACTGTAGGTTGGTTTTGTTGCAGGCGTAGCGGTGAGGGCCAGCAGGCGCGAGCCATCGCTAGCAATCTTCTGGATGCCCCCCAGCGTAAGCAGAGAACCGGATAGAGTATAATCACTCTTAATCTGGTAGAGATGACCATCCTGACCAAGCGCCACCATGAGAGCCGTGCCCTTCGCGTCTATGAGAGCAGCAACCGCCGTCACCTGCACGCCAGCACTACCGGCAGTACTGGTCGTGATCGTATTGTTCCTGGTCGTGCCCGTACAGGGCAGCAAAGTGATATTGGACTGCGTGGTATAGTTAGTAATTGCATTCTTTGTGATTGCCACTAACTGCGTTTGTAAAGTTTGCAACTGCGTGTTCTGGCTACTGTTCAACGCGCTCGGATGCACGGCCCGCAAGATAGACTGCGCGGTACTCAAATCTTTCAGAGCGCTGGTCGGATTTTCGCTCTGCGCCTGCTTTAGCAGATTACCGGCACTGGCGAGTGCCGCTGCCGTCGTATTGCTTTGCATGAGGTAGTACGCGCTGGCGGCCATCACAAGCACAAGGAGTAAAAATATGGTCAGCAGCGGATAGAGAAGGCGGCTGCGCTTACGCTTCTCTGGTTGCTGTGAGGGCAGCGTTGGTGAGATAGTTGCCGCGGTTGACAATGGCCCGGTTGGTGTACGGAATTGTGAAGGTGATGTCGCCACCCACCCATTCTCATTTTTGCGGCTCGCGCCCGCGCCAATGGCGAAACCGGAACTGGGTAAAGGCATGGTAGCCATCTCGGCAGGCTCTTGAGCGCCCCGGCCCGACATCGGCATGGTAGCAGTGGGGCTGGACGGCTCCCAGCCGACCTCCTGCACGCGCGCTACGATGACGGTGATGTTATCAGGCCCACCGTTTTCGTTCGCGCGCTCCACTAGATGGTACACGCTCTCCTGCGGCTGGTACTGGCTGACGGTAGAGAGCAGGTCTTCGTCAGTGATCAGCCCGGAAAGACCATCACTACAAAGGACAATGAAATCTCCTACCTCCAGAGGTTGCACGAAGACATCAATCTCTACATCCGGCTGAGTTCCCAGGCTGCGCGTAATCACATTGCGCTGGGCATGGGAACGCGCCTGTTCCTCTGTCAACAGACCCGCGCGCACCTGCTCTGCAACCCAGGAATGGTCTTGCGAGATCTGCCGAACCTGTCCGTTATGGATATAATAGGCCCGGCTATCACCAACATTCGCAATGTAGGCAGTGCTACCGCGTAATACGGCGGCGACACAGGTGGTGCCCATGCCACTACGTAGCATATTCTCGGCAGCACGCTGATGGATGAGCGTGTTAGCGCGTTTGATGGCATACGTCAGTGAAGCCAACACATCATCGCTATCGTCCTGGTAGTACACCTTGCTCACCGTGTCTACCGCTATTTCACTGGCTACTTCTCCCGCAGCATGGCCCCCCATACCGTCGGCGACGATAAACAGTGCCCCTTTCCTGGCCATCACCACCGGGTCTTTCGGGATGACGTAGGCCATATTATCTTCATTATGGGGACGTTTACGTCCAACATCTGTGAGTTGTGCTGGTTCGAGTCGGAGTTGCTTGGACAACACAGATCTCTCCCGTAAGTTCCTGAATTCCGTGTTCAACACTGCCATCGCGCTGGCTCAGGCAACTACAGTGGATGGCCATTTGCTTCCTCTACGATAAAACGCCTTTGACCCGCTCTTGTTTACAAAGAGCAGCGTAAAGCGGCATTGGTACTACACACCGGGCATGTGCAGGAACTTTAGGCTATAATACACCGACGTGGAGAAAAACGCAACGTACTGGTATTTTTGAGTACGGTTTCTCTCCACAATATAACCTGCCGATGCTATGCTTGAGTATAACCCTTTTCGGCCCTCAAGCGCAAGCAGTAACGCTTATGATACTACTATTTTAGTATCATAACGTCTCTTACAGATTCTTAATGCAAATTACAGCTTTTTGAACTTTACAGTGTGTGATCATGAATTTTTTCAACCGAAACCGACCATGCCATCATCCCGTAGGGGCGTGATTCATCACGCCCTGGGGCACGACGGGCACACAGGGC
>DAOTVZ010000201.1:0-37931 GCA_034436045.1 Ktedonobacteraceae bacterium
ATCAGGAATTGATATCTTCACCCTGTTTGCTGCGCAGGTAATCTGAGCAAATGCGGTAGGTTTCCTCGGTGATAAGCCCTTCGGACATATAGTGATTCAGCATTACATCCAATTTCAAAATGCTCATGAGGTTGTAGCCGTGACGCCGTAGTCGCTCTGCAGCGCCATGTTCGCGGTCAATGAGTACGATGACATCTTTTACCTTAATGCCGTTTTCTTCCAGGAGTGCAGCGGTTTCTAAGATACTGCTGCCACGTGTTATGAGATCATCGATGATGAGGGCGGTATCGCCGGGGATGTAGCGGCCCTCAATGCCGCGTTTGCCTGTGCCTTCTGGGCGGATACGCGCATAGATGAGGGGGGTATCGGTTTCTAGTGAATAAGCAGTTGCCAGTAGCAAGCCGCCGACGGGGACACCGGCCACGAGATTAAAGTTATGTACGCGAGGGCGTCGCAATGATTGTGCGAGATTAATTTCCTGTTGCATCAGTTTGCTGGCAACACGAAGCGCGATTGGATGGCTGATGAGAACCTTGGGGTTGACAAAGACGGGAGAACTCACCGCCGATTCGCTGACAGTAAAATTACCGAACTGTACGCCTTTCAGGTCAAACAGCGTGCGCGCTAACCACAAATTATCCAGAGACTGCTCTTTCGCCACCTAAGCATCCTTTCTCTTTTTTGAAGAGTATCCTGTCGCCTCAGTATATCACAAGCCTTTGATTGCGCCAACTGGTGATCTTGTGATTTTACGAGTGCCTATGAGCTTTGGTTGCATCGTAAGTGGTAATATGATACGCTACGCTTGCAATTCGTGGCGGGTGGACAAAATTTTTGAGGACAGGGTCTTGAATCTGGAGTATCGGGTGAACGTATATGCCAATTGTTAGTTTTTCACAGGTGGGGAAATCGTTTGGGGCGGAGCGCGTCTTTGCCAATATTACGTTTCAAATTGACGAACATGATCGCATTGGCCTGGTCGGCCCAAATGGAGCGGGTAAATCTACCCTTTTAAATATTCTCGCGGGCTACGAACAGCCTGATGAGGGTGTTGTTTCTGTGGCGCGCAATATCCGTATCGGCTACCTGGCTCAGATGGCCGATTTTGATGAGCGGAACACCTTGCGCGAGGAGATGTTGACTGTTTTTGGGCAGTTGAAGCAATGGGAAGAAGAGTTGCAGGTATTGGCGCAACAGATGGCAGAGCAGCAGGACGAAGAGCAACACGAACAATTGTTGGCGCGCTATGACGAGTTGCAGGCGCGTTATGAGCATGCAGGAGGTTATACGTATGAAAATCGTGTTGAGCAGGTGCTGGATGGCCTGGGTTTTACGCGCGAGCAGCAGAACGCGCCTGTGACAAATTTGAGCGGTGGGCAGCAGACGCGCGCTTCGCTCGGCAAATTGCTGTTGCAGGATACTGATTTACTCCTGCTGGATGAGCCAACAAATCACCTTGATCTGGCTTCGCTGGAGTGGCTGGAGGAATATCTGACGAATTGGAAAGGCGCTCTGGTAGTCGTGGCTCATGATCGCTACTTCCTCGATGCGGTGGTGACACGCACAATAGAACTGGCTTTTGGGAGGATCGAAGAGTATCCGGGAAATTACACAAAGTATCTGAAGTTGCGTGAGGAGCGAATGGAGCGACGTTTACGCGAATATGAGGCGCAACAGGCGTATATTGCTCATACTGAGGAGTTCATTCGGCGCTATAAGGCGGGGCAGCGCAGCCGCGAGGCGCGTGGACGACAGACCTTGCTGAATCGTATGGAGCGAATGGAGCGTCCGCAGGATTTGCCGGAACTGAACTTTGAATTTGCGCCGGTTACGGATAGTGGGTTAGTGGTGCTTTCAACACAGAAGCTGGCAGTCGGCTATTGCAATACATATCGTGATGGACAACTGATCAATGAGTCGAATGTGTTGGTAAATGTTGGGGAGCAGGAGATTGTGCGCGGTGACCGTATTGGCCTGTTAGGCCCCAATGGGGCGGGCAAGACCACATTGTTGCGCACGCTAATTGGTGAACTTCCCCCCGTAAGCGGGCAGGTGCTGATGGGGCATAATGTGCGCACTGGTTATTATTCGCAGACGCACGCAGGTTTGAATATGGAGCGCACGGTGCTTGACGAGATCCGCGAGGTGGCGACGTTAAGTGAGGAGGGGGCGCGTAGCTTTCTGGGGCGCTTCCTGTTTTCGGGTGACGATGTCTTTAAGCCGATTAGCGCGCTGAGTGGTGGCGAACGTAGCCGCGTGGCGCTGGCGAAATTGACGCTGCAAGGCTCGAATTTCCTGGTGCTGGATGAGCCGACGAACCACCTTGATCTGCCTTCGCGCCAGTTTCTGGAGGAGGTGTTGGACGAATTTGAGGGTACGCTGCTGTTCGTTTCGCATGACCGTTACTTTATTGACCGTCTTGCCACAAAGGTCTGGGTAATTGAGGATGGAACCCTGGTGCCCTATCTCGGCAATTACACCGAGTATCGTACACGGAGGCAGAAGGTAGTGCAGCAGGAAGCGGCATCGACCAGAAAAGTGGTAGAGACGATGAAGGGTAACTCCCGCTCAAATCGTACTAATGGGCGCAAAAGCAACGGGACGAAGGTCAAAGTGCGCACGGTTGAGGATGTTGAACATGATATTGAGTATGTTGAGGAGCAGATCAAGAGGGTTGAGGATGAGCTGGAGCAAGCTGCATATCAGGCTGATGCCGCGCAGTTGACGCAACTCACGGCTGAGTATGAACAACTCAAGCAACGTGTCGATGAGTTGATGAATGAGTGGGAGCAACTTGCTAGTATGGCCGGTTAGCGGGTTTGTGTATCAGGCGAGCAACGATGCCAGCGAACGCGGCCAGAAAAGGTAAGAGGGCGACGAGAACGAGCCAGAAGACGGTGAAGAGCAGGGGCATGAGAAGAGATGGGTGGGTGTTGAGTAAGGCTAAAATACGAGTTGAAAGTGAGTGGACGAGCAGTGTTGCTGGTATGATAGCTGCCAGTATAGAGGTAATAATGGTGAAAATGATGCGTATTGGACCATAGCGGTAGGTGCTGCGGGCAGCATTGACGCAAAGGAGCGCAAGGCTGATGCTCTGCAAGGTGAGGCCCGCAGCAGCAGGCAGGCGCGTGGCGAGGGACAACAGGGCGCAGCCGATGATGCCGAGTATGAGGGCGAGTATTTGCCAGCCTGGCCCTGTAAGAGCAGCTTTCTTTCCTTGCAAAGAGCTTTTGTCAGGGGTGGGTGTCAATGGCTGCCCCTTTGGTTGGGGTGTCTGTGTTGACGTCTGCCGCATCATAATATTATTTTTGATCGCATAACTCTCCGTATTACCGGGATCGAGTTCCAGTGAATGCTCAATGGCGGCCATTGCCTCTTGCGTTTGTCCACTGTTGGCCAGCAGAACCGCTCGCATGCTCCATGCCAGCGCATCGTTATTATTCATCTGAAGCAGTTGATCGACGATGGAGAGGGCCTCTTGAAAGCGACCGATGGTACCCAGTATCTGGGCTTTGAGGGTGAGTGCGGGCTGGTATTGAGGTGCTGCTTGTAGCACTTGTTCAACTAGCATCAATGCGCCTGTCGGATTCTGGGCTTGTAACTGTTGTCTGGCCTGCTCTAGCTTTACCATGTATTGTTGTTGGCGATACTGATCGGCGATAGCAGCGGAGCTAATACCGGATGTGTTGCGTTGGAGACCGGTTTGCTCTGTTGCTGTCGCGGTGGGTGCTACTGATGCGGATGGTGAAGAGCGGAATGGCCCTGTTGGGCCGTTAGTAGGAGAGAACGGCATGCTGGTTGGATTGACGGTGTTCGATGCTGGAGGTATGCTGGTGGGCGCAGAGGAGGCAGGAGATGTGCCAACGAGGAAGAGAGGCGAGGTTTCACATCCATAGAGGTGAGGCTTGTGCTGGTCGTCAAGGCGCTGGGCGAGAAAAGCATGCAACGCGCGTAATGTAATTGTGCCTGTAGCGGGGTCGAGCGCCGGGCCACATAATCCAACGATACTCTGATACATAAAGAAGCCAAGTCCCCGTTCTCCTGTTTCTGCAAGCTGGTCGGTGGCGCGGCATGAGCAGAGGAACAGGCGATTGCGCGGCTGGCTATTGAAGGCGGGAAGTGCCGAAGCCAGCAGCGGGTAAAAATCGTAGGGGGTGGAGCGGCGTAGTTGCCAGATCGTCCCTGTTTGCGCGCAGTCGAGGATGATGAGAATGTGTGCTGCACGGCTGCGGAGCATGATGTCCCTTGCCAGGGAGGGAAGATGAATGGCTGTTGCGAGGTCGTTGGAACGTGTGTTGGCGCAGGCCATATAGCCGTCACCGCTGCGTTCGTCGATGAAGGTGTGACCGGCAAAGTAAATGAGAATGAGGTCGTCGGGTGCCGTGATCGTCAGGCACATTTGTGCAATGAGTGTTCTGAGCAGCTCATGAGTGGCAAGTTCTCCCTGTACGTGCTGAACGTCAGAGGGTTCCCATTTGCCGCCTTTGACATTTACAAGCCATTGGGCCAGGGCGCGCGCGTCATTTTCCGCATATTGGAGCGGGCGAAATTGCGCATCCTGGTATTGATTAATGCCAATAATAAGTCCCAAACGTTTGCCCATTAAAGTGTTGCACCCTCATCTACTCGTCTATGCGTAGTATTACTGCTTTGTTATTGTACGCTATCGTAGCATGCCTTGCGAATAAACTGTGCTAAACAGGTACTTTTGGGAGAGCATTGTAGCGTGGCTGGTGATATGATATACAGAGCCGATGGCGTAGAGAGTGATATTTTTTGAAGAGAGAGAGTCGTATGCCGCGTATTTTAGGGATAACGGGTAATATTGCTTGTGGGAAAACCTCCGTTGGGCGAATGCTACTGGAGTTGGGTGCTGAGCGTTATATTGATGCTGACGAGGTTGTGCATCGCCTTTATGAAGCCGGACAGCCGATTGCGCTCAAAGTTCGTGAGAAGTTTGGTGAGGCGGTGATGCGGCCTGATGGGAGTGTGGATCGCAAGGCTCTGGGAGCGATTGTCTTTCGGGATGCGGCAGCGATGCAGTGTCTAGAGCGTATTGTGCATCCGGCGGTTGGCCTGGCAATGAGGCAAGAGCTAGAGCAAGTGAGCGAACATGGCATTGCGATTATTGATGCGGTGAAATTATTGGAGGGCGGTTCCGGGGCGCTCTGTCAGAGTAAGTGGCTGGTGATTTGCCCGGAAGAGCAGGAGTGCCAGCGTCTTATGGAGCGTAATCACTTGAGCCGGGAGGAAGCCTGGGAGCGTATTCGCGCGCAGCCTGCCATTGCGTCGCGCCTGCCCCTGGTGGATGAAGTGATTGACAACGGAGGTACGTTGGAGCAGACACGTCGGCAAGTTGAGGCCGCTTTTGCCCGTTTTGTTGAGAAATTTCCAGCATAGATACATCCCCAATGAAGGGGGACAACGGGTAGCCGCAAGAGGTATCTCTACAATGATACATTGCTTCCTCTGTTGGTTGGAGTATTCCTTGTGAATAGCTACTATTTTTTGATGAGATAATCTATTGACAACCACGTAGCAAGCACGTATAATTTCCGCAATTCTGTGACTCTGGAGAGTTTTTTCCCGGCTGAGAGTGATAGTCTGTGATGCGAAGCTCGTTTGGCGGAGTGCATTTATTCCTTTTTATAATCGAATCTGGTGATACCATTCCTTTTTATAATCTGATCAATAGTGGAGGCCCCTGTAAGATTTTGATCAGTTATTACGTAGTATCATTGTAAGAGCGGAAACCCGAACCGAAGTTGGATGTGGTAAAGGCTTCCCCTCGCATCAGAGACTGATGGAATGTATTTGCAAGTTGATGTTTTAGGAGGCTCTGCTTATGAAACAGAGATGGATGCGGGTGTTTTCTCTGGCAATGGGAATACCATTGTTGCTGGCGTTGCTGGCGGCCTGTGGCGCGGGTACCAACACGGGGAGTGGCAATGGCAATGGCTCTGGTTCTAGTAGCCAGAAGATTATCGAGGTTGCGACGGATTTCCCGACCTCTGGTAAAGATGAGAGCAGCGGTTTGCCGGCGCAAAATGGTGCGCAGTTGGCCGTTGACCAGGCCAATGCGAATAACGAGATTCCGGGCTACAAGCTGGTATTTGTCCCTAAGGATGATGTAGGACCGAGCGGCATCCATGATCCCGCACAGGGTGCTACGAATGTGAAGGCGCTGATTGGTGATGCACTGGTAGCGGGTATAGTTGGCCCCTTTAATAGTAACGTGGCGCAGTCCGAGATGCCCATTGCGAACCAGGCACCAATTGTCATGATTAGTCCTGCGAACACGAATCCTTGTCTGACGAAGAATACTCCTGAGTCGGGCTGTTCGGGGGCGAATGATCAGTTGTCGAAGTTGCGCCCGACTGGCAAAGTGACCTATTTCCGTATTGCCACGACGGACGACCACCAGGGGCCTGCGGGTGCTGACTACCTGTATAAGACGCTAGGATATCGTAGTGTTTACATCATTGATGATGCCGAGACGTATGGTATCGGTATCTCGAACAACTTCGAGAAGGAGTGGAAAGCGCTGGGCGGCGTAGATCTGGGTCATAGCAGCGAGCCGAGCAGCACAACCTCTTACATCTCGCTATTGACACAGATTGCGGCGAAGAAGCCAGATGTCATCTACTTTGGTGGTCTTGACTCCACCGGTGGTATCCTGATTCGTAAGCAGATGGAGCAGATACCTGGCTTGCAGAATACACCATTTGCGGGCGGTGATGGTCTTGTGACCAGTACGTTTGCCACTGACATTGGTGTTGGTCATGGTGGCCCGGTCTATGGTACGGTAGCAACGACTGATGCGAACAATACTCCTACGGCGAAGAATTTCATCCAGCAGTATGATGCCAAATTTGGGGCTTCAAATCTTGGTGCGTACAGCGCTGCTGCCTATGACTGCATGGGTATTCTGATCCAGGCGATCAAGACGGCGATCCAGAATGGCGCGAAGCCGCCCACCAGCTCTAGCGATAGTGCCGATGCACAGACCTTCCGCCAGGCGGTCATTAATGCCGTTCAAAACATTTCCTACAATGGCGTATTGGGCCATCAGTCATTTGATGCCAATGGTGATACGACCAACCGTGTCATCACCATCTACAAATTGGGTCTCAATAGCAGCAATCAGCCTGACTGGCTCTTTGCTACGGCGGTTACTGTGTAGGAAGACCTGTTGGGAATACGCTGCTTGTAGCGTAGTGTAGTGTAGTAACGAGAAAACTGAACCGGAATACCTCAGCCGGTTCGGGGTTAATACGATGGGGGTAGCGAACGGCTTGCTGATAGATGTTTGCTACTCCTTTCGTTGCATCCATGTCCTGTATTTCCTGGGATAAGGAAGCAATGTATTTTTGAAAGGTGGTATGAGCTATATATGACAACCTTTCTGCAAGAGCTTGTGGTTGGCATATCGACCGGCGCGATTTATGCTCTGATCGCTCTGGGCTATACAATGGTCTACGGCATCATTGAGCTGATCAATTTTGCGCATGGCGATATTTTCATGATTGGAACGCTGGTGGCGATTGTCATTATGAACGCTTTCGGCGTTAATGCTAACACGCAACTGGCGGGTTTCCCCCTCGTTGGGATTATGCTAGTGACCTGCATTGGCACCATGCTGGCCTGTGCTGTCCTCGGCCTGGTGATTGAACGGGTTGCGTATCGTCCCCTACGGAATGCTCCGCGTCTGGCTCCTCTTATTACCGCGATTGGTGTCTCGCTGATTCTGGAAGATGCTGGTAAACTCTGGAAGGGTGTGAGTATAGTTTCGTTCCCCCAGATTTTCCCTCTTATTAATTATAGTATTGGCCCTATCACCATCAACAGTGTCAATATTCTAGTGCTAGTTGTGTCTGTTGTACTGATGATTGCGCTGCAATTGCTGGTAACGCGCACGAGGATTGGGCGTGCCATGCGAGCGGTTGCGCAGGATCGTGAGGCGGCGGCATTGATGGGGGTGAATGTTGACTTCGTGATTAGTTTTACCTTTTTTATCGGCGCGGCCCTGGCCGGAGCGGCGGGTTTTATCTATGGTCTTCAGTATGGTAATACTTTCTTCTACATCGGTTTCCAGTTAGGTCTGATTGCCTTTACGGCGGCAGTGCTGGGCGGCATTGGTAACATTGTTGGAGCCATGCTTGGAGGGTTGGTTGTGGGTATTATCCAGTCGCTGGCATCTCTTATCCCTGGCAGTGTATTACCGCATGGTGGGGCGGCCTGGTCAGAAGCGATTATCTTTGCTATCCTGGTGTTGATCCTGGTCTTTCGTCCTTCCGGTCTGCTTGGACAGCAGACACCGGAGAAGGTTTAAAGTTGTACATGTGAGTACACCGAATTCATGAGTGTAATGGAGTGATTGACATATGTCTCTAGCAAGAAACGCTCCGGCCTTACTCCCAGGTGGAAATATCCGCAGCCTGCTGGCAAAGTGGATTATTGCACTGATTATCCCGTTGCTGGTATTTACATTTTGGGCAGGGGAGGCGATTATCAATACGGTGGTCTCTCCTGCGACCGCCCCGTCGGCGGTGCCGACCGATGTGGGATCACTGATACAGTCTGCGCTCTTTGCCGCCGTAGTCTATCTTGTGGTAATAGCGTTGGCAGGCTACGTGGTTGCTACTGATAGCGGGCGTGACAGATTCTGGAAAACCTGGCTTGATGTTGCCATTTTTGCGCTGGTTCCTCTCATTCTGATTATCTTTGCCGGGCAATTTGCCGGTGAAAATGCGCTGATTCTTGGCCTTGCTCTGAGCGTGGTTGTATGGGGTATTTATTTCCTGATCAGGAATCTGATCCAACGCAGATTACCGGCGGCAAGCAAACCGAGCAAGCAAGATATTTCTCCGGTAGCCGATCTTCCCCCCTCGGTAGTGAGGCAACGGGCGGTGCTAGGCTCCTTCTGGTTTGCGGTTGCGCTGGATGTGATCTGGTTGGTGATAGACCTGGTCTACTTCTTTAGCGGACAGATTGGGCTGACCATACTGATCTGGGTGATTGTCCGCACGCTGCTTCTTCCTATCCTGGGCTACGCAATGGGGCGTTTCGCGGAAGCCTATATTATGTGGCGCGCCAATCGTGCTATGGCCGCTAAGGGAACAAATGGGACAGGTGGAGCGAAGAATGGTCAAAAAGAGGCGATCAATGCCAATCCAGGTAGTTCCAATGGACTGGCGCGGGCACGAGCGCGCATCATGAATGATCTGCCCTTGCGCAGTGCGGGGGCGCAGCGTTTCATGTTGACGTTGTTGATTGTGTTCTTGCTGTTCTATCCGGCCATCGACCCATTTCTTTTCGGTTCAGGTCTTGATGGGCGTCTATCAGGTTATGGCGATGCGGGATATTATGTTATTCTGGCACTCGGTCTGAATATCGTGGTTGGTTTTGCTGGTTTGCTCGACCTGGGCTATGTGGCCTTTTTTGCCATAGGTTCCTATGTGTGGGGCTTTGTTGGTTCCAGTCAGTTTACTGTCATTACCGGCATACAGACCAACCTGCACGTTGTCTCCTGGCTTTTCTGGCCGATGTTGATTGTGACCGCATTGATTGCCGCTTTCTGGGGTGTGTTACTTGGTGCGCCAACCCTGCGTTTGCGCGGTGATTACCTGGCGATTGTTACCCTGGGGTTTGGTGAAATTGTGCCGGTTGTTTTCCTTGAAATGGATAAATACACCAATGGTTCTAACGGCATCGTTGGTGTCCAACCGCCTGCCTTTCCCGGTGCTAACTGGAATACCTCGACTCCTTATTATTACCTCATTCTGGCCTTGATCGTACTGGTTATCTTTGCCAATCTTCGCCTGCGTGACTCGCGTCTGGGGCGTGCCTGGGTGGCTATTCGTGAAGATGAGATCGCGGCCGCTTCGTCGGGGGTTAACCTTGTTAATACAAAATTGTTTGCCTTTGCGGCAGGTGCCTTCTTCTCCGGGCTGGCAGGCATGTATCACGCTGCTAAGCTAGGTGTGGTTTCGCCGGATAATTTCAGCTTTGGTGATTCTGTGATTTATCTGGCAATGGTAGTCATTGGAGGTATCGGCAGTATTCCCGGCGTGATAGTTGGTGCGCTGGTGGTCTATTCGCTCAATGAGTTTCTGTTACCCAATCTGGATGCGGCCATGAACACCCCCGGTAGTGTACTCTATCCATTTCATCAGGCTATTACAAGCGTGATCCCTGGTTTTGCCTTTGAGAATATCCGCAATCTGATCTTTGGTGTCCTCCTGATTATCATTATGCTCTTCCGTCCTGAAGGACTGATTCCCAGTGCGCGACGTCGTAGGGAGTTGCATCGTGAGGAGCAGGATGAGGTTGAGATTGGGGCGTTGGATGTCAATCCTGGGGCACCGGGTTTTGAGTCAGAAATCCATGTCGAATAGTTGCGAATGGAGTCACAGATGAGCGTTGCAGACGGGCAGGACATGCAGAATGGGACAAGACCCCCTCTCCTGGAGCTGGAGAATGTGACCAAGCAGTTTGGTGGCCTGGTTGCGGTAAAAGATCTTAATTTGCAGGTGTGGCCCCGCGAAATAGTCAGTATTATTGGGCCGAATGGTGCAGGAAAGACCACTGTGTTCAATCTAATTACTGGCATTTACGTTCCTACATCCGGCGATATTCGTTTGGAGGGTAAGTCAATTAAGGGGCTGAAGCCGGAGCAGATTGTGGCGGCGGGTATCACACGCACATTTCAGAACATTCGCCTGTTTAACAATATGACAGTATTGGAGAACGTGCTGGTAGGTCAGCATACGCAGTTAAAAGCCTCGGTGTTGGGATCATTATTTCGGACGCCGCAAGTGATGCAAGAGGAAGCTGAAGCGCGTAAGCGAGCTATCGAACTGCTGAGTTTCTTTGGACGTTCGCTGGTGGAGCGGCAGGATGAGTATGTGATCAATCTCTCCTATGCCGATAAGCGTCGTGTCGAGATTGCGCGTGCGTTGGGTGCCAACCCCAGGCTGCTTTTGCTGGATGAGCCTACGGCGGGCATGAATGAGGCTGAGACGCTCGAAGCGGTCAGATATATTCGTCGCCTGCGGGATGAGTTGCATCTGACCATTTTATTGATCGAGCATAAACTGGCAGTCACTATGGGCATGTCTGACCGTATTGCCGTTCTCGATTATGGGCGCAAGATTGCCGAAGGGTTGCCGGATGAGATACGCCGTAATGAGCGGGTGATCGCGGCCTACCTGGGAAAAGCGGCGAAGGCCGATGAAGAGCTTTCAGAGAGTTGAGACACCGGACTGAGCCGGGATTGAGAGTGAAAAAACGGGAGAAGACGATGTCTACAACGATGTCTACGATGTTACGACTTGAGAACATAGATACGTATTATGGACCTAGTCAGGTGTTGCATAATGTTTCACTTGAAGTCAATAAGGGCGAAATAGTTTGTCTGCTGGGAGCGAATGCTGCCGGAAAAACGACGACCATGAAAACGATTTTTGGGCTGGTGCGTCCCAGAAATGGCTCAGTGCGGTTCGACGATAAGCCAATAGAGAGAAAATTGCCAGGCGATATTGTGCGTATGGGCTTGGTGCTGGTGCCTGAAGGGCGTCGTATCTTTTCCCGCATGACGGTACTGGAGAATCTGGAGATGGGCGCGTATAGCCGCAATAATCGGGCGGAGGTAAAGGCGGATCTGGAACGTGTCTGTGAAATTTTCCCACGTATTCGTGAGCGCCTCAAGCAGGTTGCCGGTACCATGTCTGGTGGTGAGCAGCAGATGTTAGCGATGGCGCGTGCGTTGATGTCACGTCCACGCATGATTTGTATGGATGAGCCTTCGATGGGGCTTTCACCACTACTCGTGGAAACCGTCTTTAATACAATCACACGCATTCGCGCTGATGGTGTAACGATCTTTCTGGTGGAGCAGAACGCCTCAATGGCACTGAGCCTGGCAGATAGAGGGTATGTGTTGCAGACGGGCAGAATTGTATTGAGTGATACTGCTGCTAATTTATTACAGAATGACCTGGTACGTCAAGCTTATCTTGGTGGGGCATAACAGATCATATATGGAGGAACCACCGGTAGGGACACGATTTATCACGCCTTTCCTGCTTTTACACATGTTCCCTGTTGTTTGTATAGAGCGTGCAGAATGATGCCGTTTGGAAGCGCGTTGTTCCACCAGGGATTACACGAATGCGAGGTTTAAACGTGATAAATCATGTCCTTACGGATTACGTGAGATAGAGCTTACAGGTCATCCAGTTTTTTGTGTAGGGCCTCGATCTGTTCGATAATCTCCGCCAGAGTAGTAACGTGTAGTAACTCCATCTGCTCGCGCAAACTTTCTAAGTGTTCCAACAGGTCAACGTCGTCAAAGTCCTCGTCGTCAAGATCATCCAGGGGATGCTTGTAAGCTTCAAAAGCAGCCATGGTGGTCAAGCTCCTTCCAAGAAAGGCATCTCCGTGTGAGACGAATATAATTTTATCCGGTTGATAACACCTTGTATATGTATACGGTACATTTGGCTGATGGGTTGCTACAGGTTGCTATGAAAAGAGGAAAGAGGTGTTGGCATCTTCATATCCCCAGGCGGCCTGGCTGTCGTTGCCTCCGTCTACCAGAACGGGCTTGTTTTGCGCCTGGCCGTTATTTGTAATGGACACGATGTAGAGGCCCTCTCTGGATAAAATCTCCTGTCCTTGCCAGAGCTTTCGTCCGCGAGTGAGAAAGAGAAAACGTGTACTGTCGCTGGCCCAGATGGTGTTAGCAATGGGATGAAGCAACGTATCTACGCCGGGCAGAGGGGTTGCTTCGGTGAGAGACGCGCCGGAGGGATCACTCAGCAGTATATGTTGCTGTCCAGTTGCTAATGAGATCAGGGTAAGTGTATGCAAGGCATCAAGCAGTAAAAACTGGCTGTTGGGCGACCAGTAGGGGATGCTCTGGCTTTCACCTTTGAAGGTCAGATGCGTATTATGTATAAGGTTAAGAATAGTATAGCTGGAACCAGTGCTATAGAGGACGTTGTTGCCATCTGGTGCCCAGGCGAATTGTGTGCAGCGGCAAGTAGTGAGGGTCGATGTCTGCCCGCTGGCAGAACGGAGAACGAGCTGGACGTAGTGAGCGGCAAGTGAGGGGGGAGCAATGGCATAGAGCAGTGCAGGATGCTGATGCGCTGGTTGCCACAGCAGGCGTTCGAGTGTGGCGGGTAGTGGATGACCGGGTAGACTACCGTGCGATAGGTAGTGCTGGTTGGTACCGGCCAGCGTTGTAGTGAAGGCACCCTGGGCGGAATCACCGACGACAGTATTGGTGCCTGTGGCAACGGAGGGAATGGCGTAGCTGCTGGGCAATGTTTTTGTGGCGATGCCACCGGGCTGATCGTCCTGTGAAACGAGCCAGAGCGCTGTAGCGGGACTATTCGCCGGGAGTGTTTCTTGACGATAAATAAAATGATCGCCGCCAGGATTCCAGAAAGGGTTGCTATAGCTGATGTTGGTGCTGGAGAACATATTGGGCATAGGTGTGCCACCATTAATGCTGATCGTATTAATGGTGCTGGGAAGATCGCCCGGTTCCATGGTGAGTGGGTTGTTGGAGATATGCTTGCCTGCTGTAGTGCTGGCAAAAGTGGGGTCAAGTTGGCGGTAGACTAAGTACTGGTGCGAGGGGGACCAGCTATAGCTGAGAACAGGTAGTGAGTCGTTGACGATGGCGAAGGCTTCGGAGCCGTCGGGGTTGATTGTCCAGAGATGGCCGTTGCGGATGAAGGCGATTTCGTTGCTACCGGAATGGCCTGGAGTGCAAGCGACCAGGGTGGGGAGAGCGAGTAGTAGAAGGAGGGATAGATAAAGCAGAGGCAGCGTGTGCCACCGGCATGTTTTTTGTCGAGTTGTCTTCATAGAAGGTATTTGCTTGCCGTCCTTTGGTGCTATTGAGAGATATGGTATCATATTTCGGACATATTATAACACCGGTTATTGTCTCATTTGCTGGAGTATGTGTGGAACTAAGACATTTTCTCCCCAAAGTGGTTTTCCGACCGCGACAGGGGCCACGGTGGCGACGTTACATTATTGATACAATGCTGGCGACATTGAGTGCGTTAGCAATGACGCTTGTGATTTATACCTGGCGGCTCTATCCAAATATTCCTAATATCTCGTTGCTCTATGTGTTGATTGTGATGGCGCTGGCGAGTACACGTGGGCGTTATGCTGCTATCGTCAATGCCGTAGTAGCGTTTCTGGCTTTCAACTTTTTTTTAGTGCAACCGATCTTTACCTTTGCGATTGCCAAATTTGATGAGTGGTTGGCGCTGGTGATCTTTCTAATTACGGCCATCATTACCGGGCAACTGGCCTCTGATTTACGCTGGCGGGCCGAGCAGGCGAGCCAGCGTGAACGTGAGGCGCGCGCGTTGTATCGCCTGGTGAGTGCCACGACGAAGGAGGAGAGCCTGGAGCGGCAACTCGAACTGGTAGCGAAGGCCATCGTAGATAGCTTTGCGGCGGCGGGTGTGCGTGATTGCGCTATTTTTTTACCGGGGCCTGACGAGGGGGTACGTTTGCTTGCCAGTGCATCGGTGGCGCTGCAACCGATACGCTTACGACAGAACGAAGAGAAGGAATTGAAGAAGGTCATAGATGAGCAAAAGATTGTGAATATTCGTTGGGATGAGATGATAGTTGGCGCGTCAGAGTCAGGTAGGGAGCGAAAAGGTAGGCGCAAGAAAACGGGATATCTCTATGAGCGTCTCTTTCCGCTCAAGGTGGGACAGCGGACCGTTGGTGTGGTAAGAATAACGGTGATGCAGCAGGAGCGTAGCGAGGAACTGTATGTGATTGATCAGGCGGGAGTTGGTACATCGCGCAATATCTTCTTCCTTTCCTTTTTAGATCAGGCGGCCTCGATTATTGAGCATGCTCGTCTGAATCAAGAAAGTATGCAGGTTGAGGTGTTGCGGAGGACAGATGAGTTGCGAGCGGCGCTGCTCTCTTCGGTTTCGCATGATTTGCGCACGCCGTTGTCATCGATCAAGGCGGCGGCCAGTAGTTTGTTGCAGAAGGATGTGCAGTGGAGCGAGGAGGAGCGGCGTAGCTTTGCGATGGCGATTGAGCGCGAGGTAGATCGTTTGAATCGTCTGGTCAGTAATTTATTGGATATGTCGCGTATTGAGGGAGGGGCACTGCAACCGGAGAAAGAGTGGTATCCTATTGATGAATTGATTCATGATGTGGTGAGTCATGTGCAGGCGCGTTCGGGCGAACGTGAGCATCCTATAATGGTGAGGATAGCGCAGGATTTGCCGCCGGTGCAACTGGATTACTTGCAGATGGATCAGGTGCTAACCAATTTATTGGAAAATGCAATGCGCTACACGCCGGTTAATTCGCCCATTGAAATATATGCCCGTGTACAAAATGAGAAGATACTGGTCAGCGTGGCGGATCGTGGGCCGGGCATTCCACAAGGGGACGAGGAGCGCATTTTTGACAAATTTTATAGTGTTGCGACCGGTGAGCATAAGAAGCGCAAAGGTTTTGGGTTGGGATTGGCAGTTTGCCGGGGGTTGATCGAGGCGCATGGAGGGCGTATCTGGGCGGAGAATCGCGAGGGGGGAGGAGCCATCTTCTCTTTTACGTTGCCTTTGCAGACAGAGGTGTTGAGATATGAGTAAAAGTGGAGCGCGTATACTGGTTGTAGATGACGAGATAGAGATAGTACGAGCATTGCAGCGTAGTCTGACGGCGCATGGTTTTGAAGTTTTTACCGCTAATAGTGGTGAAGAGGCGCTAGACGAGATTATTCTGCATCGCCCTGACGTGATGCTACTAGACCTGGGATTACCAGGGATGAGTGGTCTGGAAGTGTGTAAGCAGGTGCGCACGACATCAAATTTGCCGATAATAGTCCTTTCGGTCAAGGGAACGGAGCGTGATAAGGTGTTGGCACTTGATCTGGGAGCCGATGATTACGTTTCCAAGCCGTTTGGCATTGACGAGGTGTTGGCGCGTGTGCGTGTGGCGTTACGCCACGCAGCTCAGGTACAGGCTGGTGTCGAGCCGTCGTTTGTAGCCGGGCCACTCAAGGTTGATTTTGCGCAGCGCCAGGTCATGGTGAATGGGCAGGAGGTGAAGCTCACGCCAACTGAATATGATCTCTTGAAGGTACTGATTAAAAATAGTGGCAAGATTATGACGCGACAGATGCTGTTATCGCAGGTATGGGGGTCGGGCTATGGGCGTGAGGCGCACTATCTGCATGTATACATTGGGCAGCTACGGCGTAAGATAGAACCGGACCCGACGCATCCGCGTTTTATTCTCACGATTTCCGGCGTGGGTTATCGTTTTAATAATGAAGATGAGGAAAAAACCTGAAAAAAGAAAAATAAGCAACTTTATTGACAAAAATTCATTTTTGAAGTATATAAGCAGTGCGTCGTGTTCTTTATCACCTCTTAAGGTGATAAAGAACACGACGCGCTTGCTTGATATTTTCCCGCCAGTAATACCTAAGCCCAGTTTTTCAAGAGATGTGCCACGCGCCCGTCTGAGGTGATTTCGTAGCGAACGCGGTCAGGATTAATGTCTGTAAACTGCTTATCTTCTTTAGCGGCAACGACGGTATCGTGGGGATGGATGATGTGCCAGGCCTGGGCGATAATATCGGGCTTCTGTTCAAGGTAGAAGTAGTAGCGGTTAGGGATTTTGGCTTTGAGAGCCAACGCTTCGGCCTTGCCGAAGTACTCTTTGGCCTTTTGATCTTCCAGATAGGGATCAACGATTTCCATCATGCGTGGGGCAGTTGTGCGTGGGACGGGTTGCCCGACGTAGAGGAAGACAAGGGGGCGGTTATCTGCGCTATGTACTGCGGCCTCGATGATGGCATTGTTGGTTCCATTATCTGCTGTTAAGACGGCCATAACAGAGTCCTGAATGCGCTGGTTGATGCGCGTCATTGGCGCGGGTACATAGACCAGACCTTGTTTTTCCTGATAGCGATAGTTAATGTAAGCGATGAGCAGGCCGAGCAGGGTCACACCGCCGCCGAAACCGGTTGCCAGTGGTTTGGTAATCAAGTTGGTGGACCACGCGATAACGACCATGATGGTGGTAAGGATACCCAGAAAGAAATTTATTTTGAACCAGAGACTTCTGGTTTCGTCTGCGGTAGCGTGACGATTCTCCAGGAGCAGTTTGTGTGTTGCTTCTTCAGGTGTGCGTGTATGACCGTTAAGCTCTGGTTGTTCTTGTGATAGAGTAAGTTGGGCGCTGTTATCAAGAGAGCTGTTGCTCTCTGGCAGAGAGCCGTTGGTGGCTGGTATAGTGCCACTTTTACCGGTGGCAGGATTCTGCGACTGCTGTATTGTTGAACGGTGTGCGGCTTTCCAGTCGCGGTAGCGTGCGATGTCCAGGCTAAAGCAGGTGAGGGAGAATGCGCCTAGCAGGCCGAAAGCGTACATATCGCCCAGAATATTTACCTGACCATTGACGACGATCAGAATGATAATGGGGATGCCAGTGGCCAGCATGATTGAGAAATGGGGTGTGCCGCGTAGTTTATTGCGTTTCAGGATGAATGCGGGCAAGAAACCCATATTTGATAAGGCCATGAAGACGTGATAGGAGCCGATAATGGCGGTGTTACTGGCGAAAACCAGTAATGCACTGGCGCTGATGGCGACCTCTGTCTGGAGAATGTGGCCCCAGGTTCCTCCCCAGTGTCCACCGAGCAATGAGATCAACTGATCACTGGTAGCAGGATTAGCGGCATATCCCTGTTGAAGCAGCGTGGAAAGCATAGTCAGGAGTGGGCTGGTGATACCGACAGTCAGAACCACAAAGAGCATGGCGAGGCCGGCTATTTTTCTATGTGGCTCTCTCATCACGGGGGAAAGCTGAGAGATGCTTTCCAGGCCAGAGAAGGCCAGGAAGGAGCCGGCGAAACCGATGAGCAAGGTTTCAGGTGTGAGAGTGTGGCCTTTAAACATCTCACCAAAAAGGGAGAGGAATTGACCGAAGCTAATATGAGAAAAGGCGGTAATCAATACTGCTATGTCGCTGGCAAATGCGACGACCGCGCCGACAAAACTGACTCTTGCGCTTTCGCTGATCCCGACCCAATTGAGTATCCCAAGCAGGGCCAGGACGACGACAGTGAGAATAAGCGCGGTAAAATTGTTATTGATGAGAGGTATGACGACCCCCAGATAGAGCAAGCCTGAGAGGCAGCTAATGGCGGCTGTCAGGAAATAATCGACCAGGATGAACATGCCGCCCAGCGCGCCCGCCCAACTGGTAAGTGCCGTTGCTGAAACGGTGACGACGCCGCCGCCTTGTGGGAAACGATGTGTCACTTCAGTGTATTTGAGCGACAATAGCACGAAAGCCGACATGGTAAGGAAGACGAAGAAGCCGGCCAGTGTACCAACGTGGGGGGTGTTGTACAGAATCCCCGGCGTGTAATAAACCGAGGTTCCGATGTCGGCAAACACGATGGCCCAACAAAGGATGGGGCCGAGCTGACCGCCGCCATGATGTCCACCATGTTCTGCCTTACTTACTGTCTCTTGTGCCACAGATTCCTGTGCCATAATAGAAAATCATCCTCTGAGTAAAGAGATCGCTTTACGCGACTCTAGCATTTTTGCGTGCTATACTTCCTAACATCAAGTACGGAAGTACAGGTACGTATGCTACATAGTGTAGCACAGCCTCGTGAAACAATCAAAATTTCTTGAGCATAATCACGACAATTTTGAGGAAATCTTTAGAAGTAAGAACTTTCTCCTGAGCTGATCCTGAGAGTTTCTGCTCTACAATTGAGAGGAGTATATGCGAAATTGCGGTGGTGGAAGATGGGCTGTATGAGTGATCTGCATGCTCAACAGGAAAAGGGTGTTATGGAACAGCGAAAAGAATATCTTTTCGACAAGAATGACGACGATGATAGTGGTGGAGATAAGGCAGCGTCGGATCAGAACGTACCTGTGATTGAGGATGATCCGGCGCTGCTTATGCGTGCGGAGTATCGTCCTGGCAAGTTTTCGACGCAGCAGCGTTTACGTATCATTCGGCCTAGCCGCAGTGCCTTAGAGCGTGTTGGTCAGAATGTTCTCAAGGCCACTGAGGATGCCTTGCGGCCTGAGTCGGGAGCGGAGCGTGTTTTGTATGCTATTCGGCGTGTCCTTATAGGAAGGCCACTGGCGAACGAGCAGGCGGTGCATGAGCGGCTATCGAAAGTCAAGGCACTGGCAGTCCTCTCATCTGATGCTATTTCCTCAGTTGCCTATGGCACAGAAGAGATCCTTGGCGTTTTAATTCTGGCAGGAGCTGGCGCACTGGGGCTGGCCTTGCCTATTGCTGTTGCCATTGCGATTCTGCTGGCGATTGTGGCTCTTTCTTATCGACAGACGATACCCGCTTATCCGAACGGTGGCGGTTCCTATATTGTGGCGAAAGATAATCTTGGCACATTAGCGGGATTGATCGCTGCGGCGTCTTTGCTCATCGATTATGTTTTGACTGTAGCGGTCAGTGTTGCCTCTGGTGTGCAAAACCTGGCATCATTATTCCCTGCACTCACGCCCTATATCGTTACGATTGATGTTGGGCTGGTTATTTTTATTACGGTTGTCAATTTGCGCGGTGTACGCGAATCCGGATCCGTTTTTGCTGTACCTACCTATCTTTTCATTGGTAGCGCCTTACTTTTGATTGTGGTAGGACTGTTCAAATTGTTTATATTGCACATACCGCCGAGGCATGTCGGCTTTGTGCCGGTTGCGGCAACGGAGCCGTTGACGTTGTTTCTTATTCTGAAAGCCTTTGCTTCTGGTTGTTCGGCTATGACTGGCACCGAGGCGATCTCCAACGGCATCCCGGTTTTCAAGAAGCCGGAGCCACACAATGCAGCTATTACGTTGACGTGGATGGCGACGATCCTGGGAACGCTCTTCCTCGGTATAACGGTGCTGGCACTGAGCTATCATATCGAACCGTATGCGGTTGGGTATCCAACGGTGATTGCCCAGATTGCGCAACAGGCGTTTACTGGCCCGCTTTACTTTATGTTTCCGGTGTTCCAGATTTCGACTCTGTTAATTCTGACACTGGCGGCTAACACGAGCTATGCTGATTTCCCGCGTCTTGCGTCATTGCTGGCCCGCGACAATTTCATGCCACATCAGTTTGCTTTTCGCGGCGACCGCCTGGCGTTCTCGACCGGTATCACCTTTCTTGCCGGTTTGTCGATTCTGCTACTCGTTGTCTTCAAGGGTGATACATCTCATTTGATTGACCTGTATGCGGTGGGTGTGTTCATGTCTTTCACCCTCTCTCAAGGGGGTATGGTGCGTCACTGGTGGAAGCTGAAGAATGAACATCGCGGCTGGCAACGGAGTATGGTCATCAACGGTCTAGGTGCCTTTACCACGCTGGTAGTGGCTGTCGTTATTGCTACCACAAAATTTTTGTCGGGGGCCTGGATCGTTGTCATTCTTATTCCCCTGCTGGTGCTGATGTTCCTGGGCATTCACAAGCACTATATGCGGGTTGAGCGTGAGCGTACCACCGGTGTGCCTAATGTACCGACAGCGATAAAGCATCTATTTGTTGTGCCTATTGCAACTCTTGATGCCGTTTCTATTCAAAGTCTGGCATATGCACGCTCGCTGTCTCCCAATGTGATTGCGGTGCATGTCGCGGTTGATGAGGGCGATGCTGAGCGCGTGCGGGAAGAGTGGAACAAATGGAAACCGAATATTGCCCCTGATGAGAAGACGGAACTGGTTATCATCGATTCGCCCTATCGTTCTCTGACTCGTCCATTGCTGTACTATATTGATACGTTGCATGAACTCTATCCAGAATATACCATTACGGTACTGTTGCCAGAATTTGTAGTATCGCGCTGGTGGGAGTATCTGCTGCATAATCAGACGGCATTACGCTTAAAAGCCGCGTTGCTGTTTCGCCCTGGTATCGTTGTGACGGATGTGCCACAGCATCTCTATCGTGGGCGTCGGACTTAGAGCGGTAGCGGGATCAGGGTGAGTGTGAGGCATTGCCCTTACTATGGAATACGAGGATGGAATGCATCGTATCGTAGTAGGGGCGATGCCTTATGTTTATTCGGCTATCTTGCTGAGAGGCCGGTTGATTTGGCTGTGGCTGCCCTTGCGTTTTCTCGCAGCAAGCTGTAGAATCAAGTGTGGTTCCACATTGTTTGGTAGCGTAAGATGATGCTGGATTGGTTATCCGTCTATCCCCGTCCAGGTTTATGCATTGCGCGATACCAACCCCCAAGAAAGGTAGCACAAAACTGAATGACCATTACTACTCGACCGCGCACTATTGGTGAGTTGCGTGAAAGTGGATATAAGGTTCTTTCTGTCAAGGAAGAGATGCGGAAGAATCTGATACAGAAAATTCGTAAAGGGGAAGAGTTGTTCCCAGGGATCATAGGCTATGAGGATACGGTGATTCCTCAGATTGAGAATGCCATTCTCTCTGGCCAGGACATCATCTTTCTTGGCGAACGTGGACAGGCCAAGACACGTATGGCCCGCAGCCTGGTAAATCTGCTGGATGAGGAGATACCTGTTATCGCGGGCTGCGAGATTAACGATAATCCCTTCGAGCCAATCTGTCGGGCGTGCCGTGACAAGGTGGCGGAGTTGGGCGACCAGGTGAGAATTGATTGGCTCCCGCGCGAGCGGCGCTATGGCGAGAAGCTGGCCACCCCTGATATTACAATTTCTGATCTCGTAGGAGAGGTGGACCCGGTGCGTGTGGCCGAGGGGCGTTACCTCTCTGACGAGTTGACCATTCACTATGGCCTTATTCCACGCACGAATCGCGGCATCTTCTGTATCAATGAGTTGCCCGATCTTGCGGAGCGTATCCAGGTCGGTTTGCTCAATATCATGGAAGAGCGTGATGTGCAGATTCGTGGCTACAAGATTCGCTTGCCACTAGATGTCTACGTGGTTGCCAGCGCCAACCCGGAAGATTATACCAATCGTGGACGTATCATCACGCCGTTGAAGGACCGTATCGGTTCGCAGATACGCACGCATTATCCGTTGACGGTTGAGCATGAAATAGAGATTATGGAGGCGGAGAGCAATCACTTCGCTACAGAGGGCATAGAGGTTGTCTTTCCGCAATTCATGAAGGAGATCGTTGCAGAAATAACGCACCTAGCCCGTCGCAGTAACGACATCAGCCAGCGTTCCGGTGTGAGTGTGCGCGTCTCGGTTGCTAACTATGAGAACGTGTTGAGTAATGCCTATCGGCGGGCCTTGCGTCTCAAGGAGCGTTATGCGGCACCGCGTATCAGCGATCTCGCGGCGATTGTGGCTTCGACCAGTGGCAAGATTGAGTTGGATACCGTTGGCGACGTGAAAGAGGATCGCGTTGTGCAGAAGATAGTTAACGCCGCTATTCTCAGTGTGTTTGGTGACTACTTTGAAACGAAAGAATTTGACCAGCTTGTGGCTGGTTTTGAGCGTGGTCTCGCCGTGCAGGTTGGTGACGACATGCCTATCATGGAGTATGTCAACCAGGTGGCGAAAATCGGTGGCCTGAGCAAAGCCATTGATAAGCTGCACGCGCGCACCAATCCGGCTACTATTGCATCGGCTATCGAGTTCATTCTTGAGGGATTGCACCTCAATCGTCGGCTCAATAAGGACGAGGTAAGTGGTAAGACGCGCTATCGCCGTTAAGGGGTGAAACACGAGAGCCAATTCACAAAGGGACATGTCACATGTTCAAGCGTTTCTCTAAAAACCGCTATGGCTATTCTCGTTGGGATGGTACGCAGAATATCGAAGGTCTGGATGCTGACGACATCCTGAAGGCCCTCTCTGACGACTATCTGGAGAATGGCGACTTGCAAAAGGCGCTCAAACGCTTGATGCAAGAGGGTATTCGCTCGGAAGACGGACGCCGCATGATGGGCCTGCGCGAGATACTGGAGCGTATGCGCAACATGCGTAACGAGCAGTTGAGCCGTTACAATATGGCCTCCGGCGTGATGGACGATCTGCGCCAGAAGCTGGAGGAGATCAAGCAGATGGAGCGCGAGGGCATTCAGCGCCGCCTGGATGAGCGTCAGCTTCAGTCTGAACAATCTGCGCGATCTGCGCAGTCCAACTCACCACAGGGACAGGGGGCGTCGCAGAGTGGTACACAGCAGTCTGGGCAGCAAGGACAGCAAGGACAGCAAGGGGAACAGGGCCAGTCTGGTCAGGACGATGATGGATTAACGCCTGAGCAGAAGCGGCGCATGTTGGAGATGATCGCGCAGCGCAAGCGCGACTATCTTGATAATCTTCCGCAGGATATCCCTGGCCAGATCAAGTCGCTCTCTGAATATGATTTTATGGATGATGGAGCGCGGCAGAAATTCAACGAACTGCTGGAGAGTTTGCAACAGCAGATGATGCAGCAGTTCTTCCAGGGCATGCAGCAGTCGTTGCGCAGCATGACCTCTGAGGATATCGCTAATTTGCGCGAGATGATCCGTGACTTGAATAAGATGCTGCGCGAGCGGCAGGAGGGACGCGAGCCAGATTTCGACTCGTTTATGCAGAAGCATGGTCAGTACTTCCCCGGCGTGAATTCGCTGGATGATCTGATCGAGCAGATGCAGATGCAAATGGCGGCCATGCAGGGTATTCTGGATAACCTCTCGCCTGAGCAGCGCCGTGAATTGCAGGAACTCATGGAGCAGTTGATGGGGGATGACCGCATTCGGGTTGATATGATGGAACTGGCGCAAAATCTGGAGGCGCTGGCTCCGATGGAGGAGGTACGTACACGGTTTCCTTTTCATGGCCGCGAGTCATTGCCACTGAACGAGGCGATGCGCATGATGAGTCGTCTCCAGCAGATGGAGGGTCTGGAAGATCAGATTCAGGAGGCGCGCCGCCTGGATAATATCGAGGCCATCGACAGCGAGAAGGTCAAAGAACTGCTGGGTGACGAAGAGTATCAATCGGTGGAGCAGCTCAAAGAGTTGATGAAGATGTTGGAGGAGGCGGGTTATATCCAGAAGAAAGGGAATCGCTGGGAGCTGACAGCGCGCGGCATTCGTAAGATCGGTCAGAAGGCGTTGCAAGACATTTTTAATAAGATGAAGCGCGATGGCTTTGGACGCCATGTCAGCCCATTCCGGGGCGTAGGTGGCGAACGCACCGATGAGAGTAAGCCGTATCAGTTCGGCGATCCATTCCTGCTCGATCTGGAAAAAACGCTGATGAATTCGCTCTACCATAGCGGTGTTGGTACGCCTGTCAAGCTGTCTAAGGATGATTTTGAGGTTTATCGTACCGAATTTACTACACAATCGTCAACGGTGTTGATGATTGATATGAGCTTAAGTATGATCTACAATGGCTGTCAGCAGGCGGCCAAGAAGGTGGCAGTGGCTTTAGAGAGCCTGATTCGCTCGCAGTTTCCGCGTGACAATCTCTATATTGTCGGTTTCTCGTACATGGCGCGCGAGTATAAGCCAAATGAACTGATTGAGATAGGCCCGTATGATAATGATCGCGGCACGAACATGGCGCATGGACTGATGCTGTCGCGCAAGTTGCTGGCACGACATCGTGGGGTCAACAAGCAGATCATCATGATTACGGATGGTGGCCCGACCGTCTGGTACGAAGATGGGGGGTGGCAGTTTGCCTATCCAAGTCCCTGGGCGGAGCAGCAGACGTTGTTGGAGGTGCAGCGTTGTACGCGAGAAGGCATTACAATTAATACCTTCATGTTGTACGACGATCAGTGGATGGTGGCTTTTGTCAATCAGATGGCAGAGGTGAACCGGGGCCGCACCTTCTATGCGGATAAGGATAATCTGGGAGAGTACTTACTGGTGGATTATCTCAATAGCAAAAGGAAGATCATTTCGTAGATGTCAGATGAGGCGTCAGAACTGTTCAAGCAGGGTGTAGAGCGACTTCAGCTTACGCTTAGTGAGCGCCAATATGAGCAGCTCATGCGTTATCGTGAAGAGTTGCTTGATTGGAACACCCGTGTGAACCTGACGGCCATTACGGATGCCGGGGAAGTGTTGCTAAAGCACTTCCTCGACTCGTTGTCGCTCCTGCAAGCGTTTGATCGCGGCACAGCCAGCTTGCTAGACATCGGGAGCGGTGCGGGTTTTCCCGGTCTGGTATTGAAAATTGCACGGCCACAGTGGCAGGTAACGCTGTTGGAGGCAACGGGCAAAAAGGTCTTATTTCTCCAGCATGTCATCGCGCGCCTGAACCTGCAAGGGGTAGTAGCGATTCATGGCCGCGCGGAGGAACTGGCTCACCAATCTGACTATCGTGGCAAATTCGATCTTGTTACTGCTCGCGCTGTTTCCTCGTTACCCATCCTGCTTGAATATGCCGCACCTTTCTGCCGCGTTGGTGGTAGTATGATCTTTCCCAAGAAAGGCGATCTAGTTGAAGAGATGGCGCGAGGTAGGCGAGCCGCGCCTCTCGTTGGTGCCAGCTTTGCCTCTGCAATCCCCATTACCTTGCCTGGCCTGGACGATGGGCGGCAACTGCTCGTGTGGCGGCAGGAGCGCTCTTGCCCTGCACAATATCCACGTAGCGGAGGCGTGATAGCGAGGAAGCCACTTGGAGTGTAAAAGTGGCAGAAAGGCCACGAGTTTAGATTGTTGTGTAGCAAGCCTGAGCTGGCCTAAAGATAGACGGTTTCCTCGCGTAGTGAGTTGTAGAGTGCGATGATGGCGCGTCCTTCTACTTTTCCGCGTTCGATAGCTTTCTGGCGTGCCTCTTCTAGTGTCTCGCAACTGGTCGTAATATCCAGGTAATAAGCGCCAGTGGTGGGGTGAATCCAGGTGCCGAGGCAGCTATCCTCTTCGATGAGATAGGCACGATTTGCTTGAATAAAGGTTTTGAGTCCGGCGATCAGGTCGGCGTGTGCTGGTAGAATGAGAGTTTTGCCGGGATATTTAGGAAAGCCCCAGGCATCCATTGGGGGTAAAAAACTGTAGTCGGTGAGTCGGGAGGCGCTGCCACCCTCTTTGAGGGTAGCGATTGCAACCTCTAGCAGGTACTTTTCAAAGCGATATTGCTCTAATATATCTGTCATACTACAATACATTGCAAAAAGAACAAAGGCGGTCAAGTGACCGCCCTTCTAACGAACTACACTGTTTCAGGCTATTGCCTTCTTGACGAAAAGAGACCGGCACTGCCGATGCTCAGGATGCCATCAGCGTTGCCGATGTGTTTCTCTATTCATAGACACGCCCCATAGCTTACTTTTTTACCAACGCACGGCGTTTCTTGGGAAGCGAGCGTCATATGCCGGTGTCTCCAGCACATCCTGTAGCTGAATGGTTCTGCCACGTTGCGGGCTGACGGAGATCATGGCGATAGGCGTTTGCAGAAGTTCTTCCAGACGTTTAAGGTAGGCTTTAGCGGCGGTTGGGAGTTCCTCGTATGAACTGATGCAACTGGTATCACACTGCCAGCCTTTAACCTCTTCGTAGACAGGCTCGCAGGCGGCGAGGTCGTTGAGAGTTGCCGGGAGGCTGTGGATGATTTTGCCTCGCAGGTTGTAGGCGATACAGATTTTGATGGTGGGGAAGGTGTCTAGCACATCCAGTTTGGTGATGACAGCGGCGTCCAGGCCGTTGATCTGGGCGACGAAGCGACCGGCTACGGCATCGAACCAGCCACAGCGCCGTTCGCGTCCCGTGTTGGTGCCATATTCGTGCCCGCGATCACGCATGATACGGCCTGTCTCGTCAAACAGTCCGGTTGGCATAGGTCCGCTACCAACACGTGTGATATAGGCTTTGTAAACGCCGATTACGCGGTCGATTGAGCGTGGCGGCAGACCTGCACCGACGGCGGCATTGGCAGCCATAGTGGACGAAGAGGTCACGAATGGGTAAGTACCGAAGTCGATATCGAGCAGCGCTCCTTGTGCGCCTTCGAGTAGAATCGTTTTGTGGTCGAAAAGGGCGTCATGCAGCATTTTTTGGGTATCAGCGATATGCTCACGCAATTGCTGACCGTAGTTGAAATATTCGCCATGAATCTCTTCTAATGAGAGGGGGGGTTGACCATAAATCTGCGTAATCATGCGATTTTTCTGCTGGAGGATGGTTGCCAGTTTAGAGCGGAAGGCGTCAACGTCTAGCAAGTCGGCCATACGAATGCCGGTGCGCGCGTGCTTGTCTACATAGGCAGGGCCGATGCCTCGCTGCGTACTATCAATTTTGTCGGCCCCACGAGCTTCTTCTTCGAGGCGGTCTAGCAGAAAATGATAGGGCATAACGACGTGTGCGCGCTCACTGATGTATAAACGGGAGACATCGACACCTTGTCGGCGCAGTTCATTCATTTCCTCGATCAGCCCTTTGGGATCGACGACGACGCCATTGCCGATGATACAGGTTGTGTTGGGATAAAGAATACCGGATGGGACAAGACGGAAGGCAAATTCACCTTTTTCATGCACTACGCGGTGACCGGCATTGCTACCGCCCTGATACCGCACGACGAAATCAGCATGCATTGCCAGTTCATCGACGATCTTGCCTTTGCCTTCATCGCCCCATTGTGCGCCTATAACAGCAACTGCTACCATGATAATATTCCTTTCAACTTACTAGAGTTGGTAAAGTAGTATCGTAACGCTGGATAACCAGTGGTACAGTATCTCATACGTTCTGTCGTTGTCAATATTGCGCAGTGAGTCAGAGTCATCAGCTAATGTTGCTGAATATAATTGAGCAAAAGCTGATCTGTGATTTGTTCAATGGGGGCGCGGTCGTCCGTAAAAACGATACCGCCGTTGGGGTGACCAACCGCGACGTTAGGCAAGACTTCATTGGCAACCTGCCCCATTACCGACGTGGGGGCGAACTGTTCCAGGTTGGACCGGAAGGTTGCAAGAGTAGTTGGTTGCATGGTTGCCATGACTTCTGTGTTGAAGGTGCCAGGCACATTGAACACATAGACACTGGGAAAGACCTGACTCATAGTATTGACAAATGCCTGCACTAAACGATAATCGGTGCTGGTATGGCCGGTATTGAGTGCGACCACGCCGTCGGCATTCATGTGTGAGCGTATGAGGGAGAAGAATTCCTTGGTAGTAAGTTGAAATGGAATATAAGGCTGCTCGAAAGCGTCGATAGCAACGACGTCATATTTGTTGTGGGTCAGTTCCAGGTAGGTGCGCCCATCCTGAATATGAACGTCGAGATTAGGTTCATTCATGTCAAAATATTTACGTCCTATTGCCACAATGGCAGGATCGATTTCTACGCCGTCGATGTGTACCGGGCCATAGACCTGGGTAAACTGGTGGGCGATAGTGCCAGCGGCCAGCCCGATAATGGCGACGCTGTGGAGTTTATGAGGCGTGAAACCGGGATTGAAATAAGGGGCGGCAAGGAAATAGTCCCAATACCAGCCGGTCAGGACCTGGTTGGGGTCAGGGTAGTAGATGGAGTGGATGGCCTCGCCCTCATTCAAGATCAGTTCGCGTGTGCCATTGGGCAATTGAGTGACCTGGATATAGTTGTAGAGGGATTCCTGGTGATAGATAAGATAGGGAATATTCTTTAGAGGCCCCAATGGTAGAACGAGCGTTATAAGGAAGAGTATGAAAGCCGGACGTAGCAGGCGGGGTCGCAAGCCCCAGAGGGAAGCGGCGAAGAGGAGCGCGCCCAGAATGAGCAAGGTACGTTGGACGCCGAAGGTAGGGATGAGCCAGAGTACCGGTAAGAAGGCTCCTATAATGCTGCCGCAGGTAGAGAGAGCATAGAGGGAGCCACTTTCGCGCCCGGTGCTGCGAATATCCCTGGTGACGAGGCGAATGGCGAAAGGAGAAACCATGCCGAGCAGAGTGACCGGGACGGAGAAGAGCAGCATTGTACCGAGCAATGAACTCAGAAAGATACTGACCGAGATTTCTGCCATACCGGTAATTGACCAGGCCAGGATGTCTGGGCTGATAAAGGTGAGCAGGGATGTAAAGAAAGCAGCGGTAGCAGTGAGCAGGCAGAGCATGGCTTCAGATGGATGGCGGTCGGCCAGGCGACCACCCAGAAAATAGCCGAGGGTGAGATAGAGCAGGATAAGTCCGATCAGAACGCCCCAGATATAGAGAGAGGTACCGAAATAAGCTCCCAGGAGACGTGAGGCACACATTTCCAAAGCTAAACTAGTCATGCCGCTGATGAATACCAGCACATATAGAAAGTATTTCACTGAACCTCCCTCTGATGGCTATTGCAGGAACTGGTATTTGGCCAGCATTACATTGAAATATTGTCCATTTACGGTATCGAACTGGCTATCGGGCGCTTGTAGCTCGATAATGTAAGCATTTCCCTGGTGGATGATCGCATATACCATTATACGTTCCGTTTGACCATTGAGTTGATAGGTTGCAGTTGTGGTAAACCATGTTTCTCCACTGATAGTAGCTGTTGAGCCGGATTGCGTGACGGTATAGCCGGGTTGAGAGGCGAAGGTTGTTTGCAGGTCGTTCGCGGCGATGGTGCTGGCGGTGGACTGTGATGGGCCAAGCGCCTTGAAAGATGCATAGATATCGGGGGCATTGGGGCTGGTAAACTGCATGCCGGGAGCATTAGAGGCAGGGCCAGATTGCCAGTTTTGTGGATATTCAACCTGGAATCCGTTGTTAGTACAGGTAGCAGGGCACCAGGCAAAACCGGGGTCGGGTGCAGGCGTTGGAGTCGTAACAGGCGTCGGCGTTGTGGTATCTGTTGGTGATGGTGCGGGCGTTGGAGTCATGCCGACGGTAGGAGTTGGTGATGGTACCGTAGTGGGGGTAGTAGCCGGGGTATTAACTATCGTGGTGCCACCATTCGGGTTAGAGGGGCCTGAGGTAGTGCTGGCGTTATGATTTTTGAGCAAGATGAAAGTACCCAGCGCTACGACGGCGATGAACACAAAGACAAGGCAAATGATAGCAACAATGAGTAGTGTGCTATTCGACTGCTTTAATGGAGGCACTATTCTGTTGCGAACAATATTATCGTAGGAGGCTCCAGAGTTATAGAGTTGTGATGGTGCCAGGTTGCTAGTTGGAAACGGAGCGGCTGTGCCATACATCTGCGATGGCCCCTGTTGTGCCGGTGAAGCAAAGCCGGGTGGGGTGTAGCTAGCGGATGCGGTAGGATAGCCGGGCACGCTGGCAGGCGGAATGGACATGGCTTCGGTCGCATCCTGGTAAAATTGGCTGGGTTGTCTCTGATTTGTAGGTACACTTGATGGTATACCAGGAGCAGGAAAAGGTGACTGTGGACCCCCATAGGGTATATTCATTGAGCCTGTAGGGCCAACCGGTGGCGTCCCACGCTGGTAGATGCTAGATGATGGAGCTACAGACATGCCTGGCACGCCCGGCATACTGGTATTAGGGGTGCCGGTTGCTGAATGCGTAGTGCGATAGCCAGGGCGTGGCGACTGAGTATTGATCATCTCTGTTGGTGCAGCGGGCGGGCGTGTAGGTGAGCCACATTGTCCGCAAAAAGCTTCCTCTGGATTGACCTCGTTACCACACCTGGGACATTTCATAATTCTATCCTCGCCGTAAATGATGCTGTATGGTCGGTAGATGCCAGTCCATTATAACGTATTTCTTCTGCTATGGCTACTCTTTAACCCGACTCTCTTATGCTGAGTTCTACGAATTTTGCGTCTGCTGGGCTGATGACTCTTCTGATGGATGTTTGCTGTCATCGCCCGGTTTCTGGGTGGCATGCAGGACGACCTTGATTTGTCGCAGACCTTCCTGTCGGTAATGGTGGTAGGCAATAAGTTCTGTATCTGCGAGAGTATCAGCACTTTCTCGGAAAGGGCTGCGCAAAATGAGCCAGACCCAGGGAATATCCTGTTCGCTGTTGATACGTCGCATATTCTCACGATCTGTGCTGCTAGCTTTTGCAAAGCCGGTGGGATGGCTATGATAGACGCCGATAATGCGTTCTGGATAGAGCAATTCGGCGGCAAGCAGGTCTTCGGGAGCGAACTCAAAATATACGGGAGATTCGTAGATGTTGCGCAAAGGAAGAATCTGTTCCACGTGCCAGTTGCCCTGGGCATCGATCTGACCAAGCAACAGACCACAGGCTTCAATGTGCTGACGCTGGTAGGCATCTTCTCGAAGTGCGTCTTGTGCTGCTCTGCTAAGAGTGACTTGTGCCGCGTAATCTGTTGTGAACTTCATTCAGGAAACAATCTCTCCTTTTTTCTCGTCTCTGCTTTTGCTTTACTGGAACTTGTTATGATTGTGTAAACTGTTCTTTTGTATATCCCTGCAAAGCGGCGATATGATCGACGGTGATGGAGGGGGTAAAGCCTGTTGGTAAAGGAGCTGTGGCATATTTCCCCTGCCGTACAAAGACGGTTGTGATCTGGGATTCTAACCTCTCCTGCATGTCTGCCAGGATTTGTGGTTTGTCATCAATTGCTATATAGTGATCGGCGGGATAGAGATGTATAATCTCGTCGATATGTTCCTGTTTGTGGATATAGAGCAGAACCCGTCCCTCAACGGCATCGGCCAGATTGCTGTTAAAAATTTTTTCGGCTTGAAATATCATATCGCCATCAGAGACAATGACGGTTGTGCCCAGGGTGCTGAGATACTGCAAGGTTTCCAGTGTTTGAGGATAAAGGTACTGGAAGAAAGGGAAGTTTTCAAAGACAGAGAGAATATGCTGGTAGGTAGGCTCGTCCAACTCGTTCGGCGATGTCTGTTCGCGCCAGCGTTGTAAGGTGAGGGGAATATCGACGACATCGCGTTCGCGGCGAACCTGTTCGTATAAATTCCAGAAGCGTTGTGTCAAGATGGGACCGACATCAGTGCGTAAAACCTCGTCTATGCTTTGTTTTGCAGCATCATTGTTAAGTAATGTGTTATCAACATCAATCCAGAAGGTAAGAGTTGGCATGATTGAATCTATCCTCGTTCTATATTTAATGCCTGGCTGTCTGGAATAGCTGGTAGGTCTGGCATAACCAGTGGGCCATCCCCTTTTATCTTACCACTTTACTGCACCGGCATGTAATAAGGTGTGGCTCTGTTCTGGGAAAGGCTCACGTTATGCGGGTGGGCAAAGCGGCAATCGAATATAAAAAGTGGAACCCTGGCCAGGGGAACTTTCAGCCCAGATTTGTCCCTGATGACGAGAAATTAATTCTTGAGCCAGGTGAAGCCCGATGCCCAGGCCGGGGATAGAACGGTCGAGGTTGCGGGCGCGATGGAAACGCTCGAAAATATGCGGTAGTTCGTGAGGATCGATACCGATTCCATGATCTTTAACCCAGATCAGGCAGTACTCAGTTGTCTCTGTTGTGGAAGCTACTCGACGCACGCCTACTTCTATTTCGCCGCCTGCCGGACTGTATTTAATGGCATTGCTCAGGAGGTTGTTGAAGACCTGGATGATGCGATCATGATCAACATGAACGGGTAATGTATCGGTAGGGGTAAATCCGTCCAGGACGTAGCGAATGGTATGACGATGTGTCGTTAATGCTTGTGCTTCAATGACCTGGGATAGTATGGAGAGCAGGTTATGGGTGGAGCGGTTGATGGAAAACAAATCAATTTGGAGGAGGGAGATATCCAGCATGTCCTCAATTAAGCGCGTGAGGTGCTGGCAGTGTTTAATGATGCTGTTGAGTGCGTGGAGGGTGCGTTGCGTATCAAGTTGACCGTCCTGCTGTAAGCGCAGGTGTAAAAGTTCGGCGAAGCCCTGGATGGCGGCGAGAGGTGTGCGCAACTCGTGGTTGGCAGCAGAGAGGAACTCTTGTTTACGTTGTTCTGATAGTGCCTGCTGCTGTTGAAGCACACATAGATTGCAATAAGGTGGTGGGAGGACTTCATATATTGTCATAAGGACATGGCTGTTCATGTGCTGTTTAGCAAAAACAGGTTCCAGGACGCAGTATCGGCTTGTTATGTACTCTTCACCGTTTGTGGGCATGTGTAGCTCAAGAGTAGTGCTATTACCGGTGTCAGTGACCTGGGCGAGAGCAGCGAGCAGGAGTTGAGCGAAATCTGACACAAGGTAGTCTAAGAACGGGCGGTCGAGTAGATAGCTATCTTGCCGGGACGGTTCGATGTACTGGCGCAATAAAGAGAAAAAGGAACTATTGGTGGTGACGAACTGGTACGTTTGTGTGTCGCAAAGGCCAATGCCAATGGACTGGACTGCCGAGAAAGAATTCGTGTGATTGCGGCAATCGATCTGTATCTGAGTGTTCATGAGAAACCCCCCACCTGAAACCACATTTAAAAAATTTGTATGGAATAAATATAAGAGCTTACAAGGCTTTCTGTCAAGCTTCAATTATAGGCAAGGACTATAGGACTATTGGATATTTTATAGTCTAGCTGGAAGGATTATCCTGGCTTGAGATCATGTAGTTGTTTTCATGAGAAGCTCGCTCTAGCTTTTTTCGGTATAAGTGATTAAAATGGGAGACAAAGATACCCTCTGCTGACCTGAGTTGACAGTATCGGGAGGCCAGTCGGTCGGAAGCTGGAGGGGGTGATAGAATGATACAGAGAGAAGAAGCCCAAAAACGTGTTTTGTTATTGATGTCGCCAGCGACCTATCGAGCAGGGGCCTTTTTGAGCGCTGCTCGCCGTCTTAACCTGGAGGTAGTGGTGGGCATTGATTTGCCGGAAACGCTGGCGGAATACTGGCATGTGCCGTTGAGTCTGGATTTCAAGGACATTCCTGCTTCGGTGCAAACGATAGTAGAATTTGCGCGGCAGCATCCAATCGATGCTATTCTGTCGGTGGATGACAGTGCTAGCGAACTGGCGGCATATGCCTGTGAGGCGCTAGCGATTCCGCAGAATTCGCCGCAAGCTGCGGAGGCGGCACGTGACAAATTATTGATGCGTCGGCTGATGACGACGGGGGGGGCACCCTGTCCGGTGTTTCGCCCGTTTGCTTTAAGTGATGATCCTCACTGGATTGCCACGCAAGTGAGCTATCCGTGTGTGCTGAAACCTCTGCGCCTCTCCGGCAGTCGGGGAGTGATACGAGCAGATAACCCGCAGGAGTTTGTGGCGGCGTTTCGACGGCTCAAGCGTTTACTGCTTATGGAGGGATACGGCGAGCAGGAGACACAGTTTCTGGTGGAGGATTTCATTCCTGGTTTTGAGGTAGCTCTGGAAGGTATCCTCACGCATGGGCAACTGAAAGTATTGACGCTGTTCGATAAGCCTGACCCTCTGGATGGCCCCTTTTTTGAAGAGACGATCTATGTCACGCCTTCGCGCCTGAGTGCGCAAGTGCAGGGGGATATCGCGCACTGTGTCTCGGTGGCGGCCTCTTCGTTGGGTTTGCGCGAGGGACCGGTACACGCGGAATTGCGCGTCAATGAGCAAGGGCCATGGATGCTAGAGCTTGCCGGACGTTCAATCGGTGGCCTCTGCTCAACTATTCTGGAGTTTGGTTCCGGCTGGTGCCTGGAGGAACTGATTTTGCGTCACGCGCTCGGTGAGGAGATCACGGCAGTTGAACGCGAGGAACGTGCAGCGGGGGTGATGATGATACCTATTCCCAGGGGTGGGATGCTCAAGGCAGTGCATGGCGTTGAAGAGGCGAAGGCGGTACCACTGATTACAGGTGTTGAGATTACTGCTCAAATGAATCATATGCTGGTACCTTTGCCGGAAGGTGCAAGTTACCTGGGCTTTATCTTTGCGCGTGGGGATACGCCTGCGGAGGTCGAGCAGGCGCTTCGTCAGGCGCATGCGTGCCTGCGTTTCGATATTCGGCGCGAGGTTCCTATCCTGCACGCGGTTGGTTAGGTGCATTGTTCCGATGAGAGAAGGTTTAGCGAGCCAACTGGTTCGCGGTTGGCTCTGCTCAACAGAACCAGGATTCGGTCAGGTGAGGTAGCACGCGGCGCGGGCCATAGCGTTGTACTGCGTCGGAGACAGAGAAGTCTTGTCCCAGTAGGGCTAATGTCATCGCCTTAACCTGGAAGAAGGTTTCGATGCTATCACATTGGTTGCGTTCTGCCTCTTCAACCAATGTGGCAATATTTTGTTGCAGTATGTCCATGCGTGGGTCGGGATGATGCCAGCGGTAGCTATAGTTGCTGGCGTCCAGGCCGTCGAGCAAGGGTTGTAGTTCCTCGTCGTCGAGCAGGGCTGAGCCGGGCGGCAGCAGGAGGCGAATTGAGAGATGCACTGGATCAAGGTGTTCAATGGCGTGTCTCTGCTCAAAAAAGTTAAGGAGTGTGAGATAGCTTTCAAGCGTTTCCCAGGGTGAGAATGGCAGTAGGGACGGGCGTAGCACGATTCCCACCTTATCCATGAGAGTAAAGACCTTGCAGACATCTGCGCTATTATGGCCCTTACGCAAGTGAGAAAGAACGGTGTCATTCAGCGATTCAACGGCGGAGGTGATAAAGAGACAGCCATATGTTTTCATTGTGGGCAACAGATGTTGATGTTGTAGAAGATGCTCAATTTTGATGGTGGCATCGAAGGTGACATCAGGAAATTCTTCGTGAAGGGTACGGGTGATGCGCAGGGCATGAGTGGGGCCATTCCAGAAATCGGGATCGCCAAAGGTGATGTGGCGTGCGCCCAGAGCAATCTGATGACGTATATCGGCCAGCACGATCTCTTGAGGAATGGCGAAAAAGCGCCCGGCATAGACAGGGGTGAGTGGGCAGTGTGCGCAAGTATGTTTGCAGCCACGTGTGGTTTCGGTATAACCGGCCATCGAGAGTTTATCCTGCCATTGCAGCGCGGCATAGCGGCGTAATGAGGGCAGTGAATCGCGTGCCGGTACCACAAAGGGTGTACGTTGTAGCGATGCGCCACTGGCATGATTACTTGTACGTACACCTGCTATGGTATGGACTCGCGCGGCGTCGGTTTCAAGGGCCTCGATTAAGTGAAGTAGTGGCTGCTCGTATTCGCCGCCGATAGCGGCATCGATGCTGTTCTGGAGCAGGTGGTCGGCGTTGAGCAGGGCATAGAGACCATACAGGCAGATATATGCTGCCGGATTGACACGGCGCACACGTTGCGCAAGTTGCTCGCCCAGGCGAAGGGCAGTATGCATTGGCACCGAAATGGCGACGAATTGTGCCTGCCTGATGGTATCGTCAGAAAGGTCTTCGACGGCAGTATCGACGGCTAGCGGTGCGTATCCTGCCCGTTGTAGGAAGGCGAGCAGCGAGGCAAGATGAAAGGGCTGGTGGCCCAGTTCATAGCATGAGAGTAGAAGGATATCTCCTGGTGATCTCATTTCTTGCGTGCTGCGCCACCACCGCCTTTGCGTGGGGCGGCTCCTGCCCCGATGCCTGCCTCTTCCGGCACCCATCCTTCTGGCATGCGGGCGTCCTGACCGAAGAAGAAATCTTCCATCTGTTCGCGCAGGATCTTCCGTGCCTCAGGATCGGCCATATTGAGTCCATAGTGGTTAATAATCAAGGTGCTGTATTCGGGCCACATATCCCACGCCTGCTGTGAGACATGCTCGTAGATGCGCTGTCCCAGTTCACCGGGGAAGGGTGGCTTTTCCAGACCCGGTAAGTCGCGGCCAAGTTTGACACAATGTACAATTCGTGGCATGATAAACACTCCAATCAGTCAACGTGTGACCAAGATGCTTACTACAGATACTACAGTATGGACACGCCTATGTCAAATGGCAATGAGAACATGAATGAAATTGAGCAGAGAGCGCGGCCCAGAATCATCTTCTTTGGCATGCCGGGTTCCTTCTCGCTTCCTGTCTTCTCTACATTGCTGGCAAGCAATTATGAGATATGTGCAGTAGTTTTGCCTCTGCGTTCGGTACCTGGCGCTACAATACTGCCGCTGCGTTTGCGTTCGGCCCCTGCAGCGGTAAAACCGGCGCGTTTTGCATTACAGATGGCAGACGGTGATCCACTGGCTCTGTTGAAGCTGGCCTGGGAGCGGGACATTCCTGTGTGGGAGGTAAGCCGCCTTGCTCATCCTGACACGGTAGCGATGTTGCGATCTTTCCAGCCCGATATGATTTGCGTAGCCTGTTTTTCGCAGCGTGTTCCATCTATCGTGCTGAGCCTGCCGCGCTATGGGTGTTTGAATGTCCATCCCTCGTTGTTGCCGGATAATCGTGGCCCGGAGCCACTTTTCTGGACATTTCGGCGTGGTGATGCAGTTACTGGTGTCACTATCCATATCATGGACGAAGCTATGGATAGCGGCGATATTTTGCTCCAGGAACAGATAGCCGTGCCGGACGGCATTAGCTATGCGGAGCTAGAGAGGTGTTGCGCACAACTGGGTGGACAATTGCTTGTGCGTGCAATCGATGATCTCTATGCGGGACGTGCGCACCGACAGCCACAAGATGAGCGTTTGAGCAGTTACTATTCGTTTCCTCAACAGGAAGATTTTGTTGTGAAGCCGGCCCTATGGCGCGCGCGCCACCTCTATAACTTTGTGCGTGGCATCGGTCATTGGGAGGCACCGGTAGTAGTGAGTACAGGGGAAGAAGAGTGGTGTGAGGTACGCAATGCTATTTCTTATAGCCATTACGCTATAGAAACGGCGACGGAAGCAGAGCATGGCACATGTCTATCTTCTGAAGGGCGAGGGCTGGAAGAGCTAGCAAATGGTAATCTGCGTGTATATTGTAGTGATGGATGGGTTGAACTGCGTTAGAGAGCAGAGCGTCTTTGAGTGGATATAACTACCAGTGTTATGTATGCCACAACATACCTTTGCATTCTCCACTTTGCCTTAACGCAGGTTGTACTATAGGAGCATACCAAACACAATCTTTTTTAGGAGATGTAAGCATGCGAACGATTACGATTGAAGAACATTTTCTGTCGGCGGCATTCCGCGAGGTAATGAGCAGAGACGCGAGCGGTCGGAGCAGTGATGCAGCG
>DAOTVZ010000202.1:0-21339 GCA_034436045.1 Ktedonobacteraceae bacterium
AACGGCACGAACGTCACCGGCAAAAGTATCAGCCAGGTCAGCAGCTTAATCGAGGGAAAGGCCGGTACTTCCGTGAATATTACCGTCCAACGCCCCAGCACGAACCAGACCCTAACCTTCCATATTATACGCGCCGTCATTTCCGTGCCGAACGTCGAGTGGTACTATATCGCACAAGATCACATCGTTGACATTCAAATCCTTCAGTTCGCCGATGGCGTCTCCAATCAGTTGAAAACGGCATTAACCCAGGCTAAGAGCATGGGCGCGAACAAGATCATTCTTGACCTGCGCAACAACCCCGGCGGCTACCTGAACGAAGCGATCGATACAGCAAGCTACTTCATTAAGAGCGGCAACGTACTGCTAGAACAAGATAGCAAGGGCAACCGTACTCCCGTCCCGGTCAACGGCAATCCGATTGATACGACCGACCCGATGGTGGTGCTGGTCAATGGCAACACGGCCAGCGCGGCAGAGATTGTCACCGGCGCTTTAGAGGACAATAAACGCGCCGAGGTCATCGGGCAGAAAACCTTTGGTACCGGCACAGTGTTACAACAATTCAACCTATCCGATGGTTCGGCCATTCTAGTCGGGGTACAGGAATGGCTCACCCCCGACGGACAATTTATCCGCCAGAATGGCCTCACGCCCCAGATCACTGTCGCGCTCAGCTCTAACGCACAGCCGCTCACGCCAACAGTGGAGAGCGACAATCATATGACAGAACAGCAGATACTCAACAGCAGCGATACCCAACTGGTGGCCGCGATTAAGTATCTGGATACACATTAATCTATCATTGTCCGTAGTACGATATGATACGAGGAGAGCAGGGCTGTTGCCCTGCTCTCCTCACTGACACTGACACTGAAACAGGTATCAGGCCGACATCATGGCCTCTTCGCGCGCCCTGGCAGCTTCAGCGCGCTCCTCTTCGCTCATCGGTTCACCCTCTATCATACCTGGCTGAGGACGGCGAGACCTCACAAATAAAGTTGCGATGATCGCAACTACAGCGAGGGCTGCACTCAGCCAGAAAGCGTCCTGCATCGCCAGAATGGTTGCCTGCTCTTGCACCAGACCGCTAATAACCTGAATAGCTGCCGAGTAGGCCGCACTGGCAGACGCACCCTGCGACATCCACAACGCCTGCAACTCCGGCACCAGTCGCCCCAACGGTGAAGCTGGCGTCACCATCTCAGCCAGATGCGCATAGTGGATAGACGTTTGGGTCTGCACCAGTGTAGCCATCACGGCAACCGCAAACGAACTCATCACGAAACGCACCGTTGTACTCACCGAACTGGCCTGTGGTAGATCACGCGGGCCAAAGGCCGAAAGAGCCGAAACCAGCAGCGGCTGGAAACAGAAACCCAACGCCAGGCTACGCACGATCAGCCAGATTTGCACCGTCCCGTAGGGTGTGTTGGCACTAAGCCTGGTAAAGAGCCACAAAGCAACGGTAAGAATAACCAGCCCTGGAATAACAACCGCGCGTACACCAATTTTATCAACCAACCGCCCCGCCAACAGCGATGCAATCATCGAAGCAAAGGCCTGTGGCAGCAGCAACAAACCGGCCTGATACGCAGAAAGCCCGCGCAGTTCTTGCAAATAGACCGGTATAATAAACAGACCACCATACAGCGCGAAAGTGACCAGGGCGCTAACAAGCGTACTGGTGCTAAATGGCCCATTGGCAAAGACGCGAATGTCCAACAGCGGCTGTCCTCCACGCCGAATAATAGCCAGTTCTACCAGCGTGAATACGATCAGCATCAACACACCTACCGCCAGAAAACCGACGACCCTCGTTGATCCCCAGCCATAGGTACTCACTTCAGACAGACCATACAAAAGCGACGCCAGACCAATTGATGAGGTCAGGAACCCAGGAATATCAAATGCTATCCTTGTCGGCGGGCGGCGCTCACGCAGGTAGATAATGCCCAGGAGAATGCCGATAATCCCTATGGGAACATTGACATAGAAGATCAATTGCCAGCCCAGGAAGGTAACGATATACCCACCGACCGTTGGGCCAAAGGCCGGTGCCAGCAAGATCGGCACGCCTAACGCGCCCATCGCCGTGCCGCGCTCTTCCGGGGGAAACTCACTGTAGAGCAAGGTAATCGCCAGCGGAGACATGAAGGCCCCCATTGCACCCTGCACTATACGGAAAAAGATCAGCGCGGGCAAACTCCAGGAAAGACCGCATAGCGCCGAACCAAGCGTAAAACCTCCCAGGGCGATCAAATAGAGCCGCTTCTGACCCAGGCGCTGTGCCAGAAAGGCCGTCATCGGGGTTGCCACGCCCTGCACCAGGGTATAAGCCGTAAGAACCCATTGCACATCGGTCAGATTGGCCCCAAAAACACTTTGCAAGCGAGGAATAGCAATATTGACAATAGTGCTATCCAGAATGGTCATGAAGATGCCAAAGATAACAACAATTGCAACAATCCACTTATAAGACAAGCCACCCATCGCGCGTGGGGTGGCGGCAGAGACTTGCATAGAAAACTCCTCACCGTTCTTTTCATCCACAAGTTTTGAACGTGTCTTTCAAAAAATGACTAATACGTCATTATATATACACCAACGTCAGGCGGCTGTCAAGCGGCTGAGATTTTCATTTCTTGTGTATTATTTGTGAGTTTGTGCTACAACTTTGTGATGCTTTCGTAACCTCGTCATGCCATACTTATCCACGTGGGGAAAACGCTTACCAGGAGAGGAGAAAAAGATGACACTGCACGAAACTTTACAAATTTGTCTGCTAGCTCTTGATGTGCGCTACCCAGAAGCCACCATAGATATCAACGAAGATGTGCTTGGGCCGCAAGCAAATAGCCCCGATGGCTGGTCGGCACTCGAATTGCTCGATCTGCTCCAGGTCAGCGCTCCTGATCTCTTGCGAGCCAGGGCGTGTCTGCGTATCGATGACCAGGAAAGCAACATCTACCTGGAAGAATACGCTGACCATGTGCCAGCATTCTTTATCCACTGCCGGGGTAAACTTCCCTTGCATCGCAAGCATATACCAGCAGAGATGGTGCTAAGATGAAGGAATCTGGCGCATCGATAACATCAACCGGCATAGGCTCTGCCGCCACCTCTCTAGCATTTAACCGCAGGTTGCCAGTGCGGCCTGATAATACTTGCTGGTCGGCACGTGGCCCAGGTAGGGAGCAATAAAGCTGGTGGCGGCTACTACTTTCTCCAGATCGACGCCGGTCTGAATGCCCATGCCGTGCAGCATGTAGAGCAGGTCTTCAGTGGCAAGGTTACCTGCCGCGCCGGGGGCATAGGGGCAACCGCCAAGACCACCTGCTGAGGAATCTATAATAAAAATACCCATTTGCAGGGCCATCAGAACGTTTGCCAATGCGGTACCGCGTGTATCATGAAAATGCACGGCCAGCTTTTCTGCCGCTATCTGATCCTGCTCCATCAGCAGGCCAAGTATCTCAACTACCTGATTGGGAGTCGCCACGCCGATAGTATCGCCCAGAGAGAGTTCATCAACCCCCATCTCCAGCAGTGCGTGAGCCACACGCCGTACCGCCTGTGGGTCTACCCTACCCTCATAGGGACAACCGAAAACCGTTGAGATATAGCCGCGTGTGGCAATGCCCTCCTGCTTTGCCAGCGCAATGACCGGGCGAAAGTTCTCCAGGCTTTGCGCAATGGTAGTGTTGATATTATGCTGCGTGAAACTTTCGCTGGCCGCTGTGAAGACTGCTATAGAACGCACACCGGCGGCCAGGGCGCGTTCCATCCCTTTCATATTCGGCACCAGCACGGGATAGACAATCACAGGACGGCGCGTGATACCGGCCATGACCGCAGTGGCATCAGCTAATTGTGGAATGGCACGCGGGCTGACAAAGGAGGTCGCCTCAATCACCGGCAACCCCGCCTCGCTGAGCAGGTTGATGAACTGAATTTTCTGCTCGGTTGGAATCTGTACCTTCTCATTTTGCAGCCCGTCGCGTGGCCCTACCTCGACCACACGCACAGCACGCGGTAAACTAGACAGCATCGTCGTCATCCTTACGCACCTCTAATGCCTGTATAGTGATACCCCACACGGGTATCATACCCCGTTGTCATCTCATGCTCCTCTATATTGATAGTGAGTAGACTCCTCTGGTGGCTTCTGGTGTGGCTCTTTCTCTCGTCCATCATGGCTATAGGAAGCCTTTGCGCTTTCACCAGGGGAGGGCAATAGTTTCAGGTCGGCTTTCTGCTGTTCCTCTGGCGCGTTGCGCACCACACGAATCTTGGTGATGCGCCGCCCCTTCGTCGCCAACACCGTTAGTGTCAGTCCCTCAAACTCGATGGTATCACCGGCGTTGGGTATCTTATCGAGTTGGGCGTACATAAAGCCGCCCAGTGTCTCGTAATCCGTATCTTCCAGATTCATATCCATGATGTCGTTGAAATCCGAGATGCTGATTTTTGCGTCAAAGATGTATTCTCGCTCATTGACCTTCTCATACAGGTTCTCTTCACGATCATATTCATCCTTGATATCGCCCACAATCTCCTCCACCAGGTCCTCAATTGTGACCAGGCCGGCTACCGAGCCGTACTCATCCACGACAATGACCATATGCACACGGTTCTGGCGTATCTCGCGCAGCAGGTCATCGAGCTTCTTTGTCTCCGGCACAAAGTAAGCGGGGCGTACCAGGTCGCGGATAGGGAATGAGTGATGCCCCTCGCGCAACTGTTTCAGCATATCTTTGGTATATAACACGCCAATGATCTCATCTATACCAACACTAGCTTCATAAACGGGGATACGCGAAAAGCCACCCTGCAAGGCTACATCTACAGCCTCGGTCACGGTCGCATTGCTATCCAGCGTCACCATATCGATACGTGGCACCATTACCTCGCGCACAGTGGTATCGGCGAACTCGAAGATGCTGTGAATCATCTCCGTCTCCTCTTCTTCCAGCACCCCTTCTTCCTCGCCAACCGTCACCAGCAGGCGGAGTTCCTCTTCGGTGACGAACGGGCCGGAATGTTTGACCTGGCCACCCAGCAGGCGCACGAGCAGGGAGGTCACGACTCCCAATGCCCAGACCACCGGGCGCAACAGCCAGGCTGCCGCACGTACCGGTCCGATCAACGCACGCGCCCAGCGCAAAGGATTCTGCACCGCTGCCGTCTTGGGAGTAATCTCACAAAAAATCAAGACGACGAGCGAGATAAGAACGGACGAGATCAGCTCACCTAAGGAGGGCGAGAATTGCAGAGCCAGTACCGTCGCCATCGTTGAGGCCACGATCACAGCTACGCTGTTCACAACCAGGATGGTCGAAAGGAAGCGGTTGGGGTCTTTCAAAAGCTGTTCGATCTGTAGCGCGCGCCTATCGCCCTCTTCGACCAGATTCTTCAGTTTGATACGACTAATGGAGGTAAAAGCGGTTTCAGCAGCGGATGCCACACCACAGAGGAAGAGAGACACACAGAGGATTAGCAGTTGAAACCATAATTCTGCATCAAATTGAGGGTTTTGAAAATGAATAGCGGCGACTAAGCCTGCTATAGCAGGGCCGTCCATAGGTGGATTCACTCCTTCTTTTCGCCAACCTCAGCGCTGGCGTCTGGCGAGTCGAGCATGCGGCGCAGGCGGGCCGGAACCCCCACGACCAGGGCATGAGCAGGGACATCGTGTGTAATCACGGCTCCGGCTCCTGTATACGCCCCCTCGCCAACGGTCACAGGAGCAACGAGGACAGTATCACAACCGATAAATGCACCCGCCCCGATGGTAGTGCGGTGTTTCTGCTTGCCGTCATAGTTCGAGGTAATCGTTCCTGCCGCAATGTTGACATGCTCACCCACAGTTGCATCGCCCAGGTAACTGAAGTGATGCATATCTGTCTCCGAGCCAACATAGGAATTTTTTACTTCGCCAAAATTGCCCATGCGGACACCTCGCGCCAGATAGGCTCCCTGACGACAGTGGCTAAATGGCCCCATGCTCACATCATCTTCTAATGTCGCATATTCAACGACCGAATTGCGTACAACACAACGATCTCCAAGCGTGGCATGTTCAATAATACTACCGGGGCCGATACGACATGCCTCGCCGACCCTGGTCTTGCCGAGAAGCATCGTGCCAGGCAAAATAATTGTATCCATCCCAATGGTCACGTCGCTATCAATATAGGTGGTGTCAGGATCAACAATAGTCACGCCCGCGTACATATGTCGCTCCAGTGTGCGACGGCGCAGCAACTTTTCTGCTGCTGCCAGTTGTACACGATCATTGATACCAATTGTTTCATCGTATGATCCCGTGACTGTGCTGATGATGCGGCCCTGCATGGCCGCGACAGCAATCAGATCCGTCAGATAATACTCCCCAGAGGGATTGCGCGGCAGATCACGCAACGCCGACCAGAGCCACGCCCGCTCAAAACAATAGATGCCAGAATTGACCTCACGAATACGCTTTTGCTCTTCCGTTGCGCGCTTGACCTCGACGATCCCACGCACACGGCCCTGCGCATCTCGCACAATACGACCAAAGTCAGAGGGAAGTTCGGCATAGGCGGTCAGGAAGGTAATGGTCGCGTGACTCGCCAGATGCTCTGCCAGCACAGCGCCTAATATCTCGCTACTTACCAGGGGGGTATCACCATAGCAAACCAGGATTGTCTCCGGCAACGGGTTCAGTTCATCAACAACCTGTTGAGCGATCAGCACAGCATGGCCTGTCCCCAGTTGCTGCTCCTGATAGGCATAGAGACAACGCTCGCCGAAAGCCGCGCGTACCTGCTCTGCTTCATAACCGATCACAACCAGAGGACGATGGGTTTGCAAAGAAGAGTATGACGACAAAGCGGAGGTCGAAGGCATTGCTGCAATAGCATCAAGGATGTGTTCCATTAGCGGCTTACCGGCCAATGGTTGAAGAACTTTCGGCAACCTGGAACGCATCCGGGTCCCTTTGCCTGCTGCCAGTACCACAGTCGCATATGTGTTCATTGCAGACGTACAAACCTTTTTCTGTTATTTTCTGGTTGGGGTTTTCCAGACACCTGGACAGCTCACACCAACTTATGGCCGCCCTTGCCCGCTCTAGCGTGGAAACTGGCTCGGGTGCCAGGATTCGAACCTGGGATCGCGGATCCAAAGTCCGCTGCCTTACCGCTTGGCCACACCCGATCACAAACATGATGATCATTTCTACGCACTGCATAGTACAACATAGACGCAGCTTTGTCAACCACGAATTTTGCCCGCTCGGCCCCAGGAATCGCGCAGGGGGCGATGCCTCGCACTCGCGCTTATTTATTTTCGCTCACCAGCCCTTGCGCATCTCTACCAATCTTGTTATACTGAACGTGTTATTACTGTTCAATCATCCCATCAGGTGATCCGTTCGCTCGTTGAGGGCGGCGGATAGAATAGGGAAGCCGGTGCAAGTCCGGCGCAGTCGCGCTACTGTAACTGGTGAGCGCTTCGTTCTCTCGTCTCAGCGACGAAGCCACTGTCCATATGCCGTGTGTCACACCTATCACACGTGCTACAGGATGGGAAGGCTTAACGAAAGCGCGCTTGGAGCCAGAAGCCAGGAGACCTGCCTGAGAGGGTTGCTCATCATCCTCCGCGTCAGAGGAGCGAGCTGGCATGAAACCCGGCATGAGTCCCACAAGGGGCCTCACTACCTGATACCGCCTACCGGTATATGTTTCCTCCTGTCTCCGACAGACCTCTGGTAATACGTGGAGCGATAGCGAGCATCAATACCTGTTCGGAGGTTACATGATGTATACTCGTGCTATCTCTTCTCGTCTTTTACTCATTTGTAGTTGTCTACTACTCATCCTGCTCGCCGCCTGTGGCAGCCAGAGCAGCACGACGGCAGGCAGTGGCAGCACGCCCGTTGCGACGCCAACCCCCATGCTGGATTTCTACGGCACACCGATTGCCATTCCCCCACAGGCCCCGCAACGAATCGTCTCGCTTGTGCCCAGCACGAGCGAGATACTGGCAGCACTCAATCTACAAAATAAGGTTGTGGGCGTCGATTACTACACTAACTATCCCGCCGCAATGGCCACCAAGCCCAAAGTCTCCAACGCAAACGGTGACTACAACGTGGAACAGATTGTCGCTCTCAAGCCCGATCTCGTGCTAAGTTATGGTGGCGAAACCAAACAGTATGATACACAATTAAAAAACCTCGGTATGGACGTGGTTGACCTGCCGCTCTCCAACCTGGAACAGACGTTGCAAGAAATTGACGAGGTAGGAGCGCTAACCCACACTGAAACCACCGCAAAGGCGCTGGTCAGTCAGCTTCAGCAGCAAATTAATCAGATTAAGCATGCAGTAGCGGGCAAACCTGCGCCTACAGTTCTGCTAGAGGTTGACGATAGTACACCCGGCAAGCCTTATGTCTTCGGTGGCGGCTCATTTGGTGACGAGATGGCACAGGATGCTGATGCTATCAATATCTTTCATAATAATAGCAGCAACGGCGGCTACCCGCAGGTGACGGACGAGGCAATTATCAGTGCCAACCCTCAATACATCATCCTTACCGAAGAACCGGCCTACGGTGGCAATCCGGCCCTCGTCTACAAACGCCCTGGTTGGGGTGTGATCGCCGCTGTCAAAGAACATCATGTGTATTATGTCAACGTTGACATCATGCAGCGCCCCGGCCCGCGTCTGGTTGAGGGCTTGCGCTGCCTGGCCCAGATTGTACACCCCGATGCCTTCAGCGGCCCCTTGCCCGCCTATTGCACCGGCACTGTCTAGTACTACGATAGGCGATAGATAAAACCGGGGCCACCCAGCGCCATACCACCATCGACGTTGACGCATAAGTCATTTGCATAGACATAAGGCTCGGTAATGTGCCTGGGGTGGCCCCCTTTGATGAAGTGAATAGGAGTATGCCCGTGAATAATGCGCTGACCTCCGAAGAGAGCAAGGAAGCGACGCGCGAACTCAGTACCAGCCAGTTCATGAGAGAAGGCCCCACGCCGCGCGAACTCTTCTAAAAGCTCCTCCCAGGCCAGCGCATCGCTCCGATGCAGCAACTTCCCGATGGTGGCATTGATCTCCTCCACCGAACGTCCGTACTTGACATAAAAAGGTGCATCGGCATGCACCAGCAAATCATCATCCACATGGGCTATGAGCGGCAAGCTGGCCAGCCACTCCAGGTGCTGATGCGTCAAGCCAGCGATGTCCTTGCGATTGCCACCGTTCTGCTTCCAGCGCGTGATGAAATTGCTGCCCAGACCCGTCGAGCGACGCCCAAAGCGATAGGCCCCCAGCAAGAGCATCTCATGATTGCCCAGCACCGATGCCACTTTTCCCCCGGCCTGCGCTGCTTCCGCCTGCAAGCGCATCACCAGATCGATCACCGCAATGCCATCCGGGCCACGATCTACGAAATCGCCCACAAACCATAGCACGGCGGAACCTGCTGCCCAATGCAGGTCCTTTGTCACCAGACCGGCATGGTGCAGCAGGTATTGCAGCTTTTTTAGCTGTCCGTGTATATCGCCGATCACATAGACAGATGCGTGGTGCGGGGGCGTCTGCATGATCCTCCCTGGTAATCATGATACCTGCAAGGGTCATCACTACACGCTTGTGGGTATCATCACACTACTCATTGCGCGTGCTGGCCCAGAACTCCAGTAGATCGCTCTTGGTTACAATACCTTCTAACATGCGATTATTCATTACGGCAACGGCGGACTGCCCACTGCTGAACAGGGTATAGGCATCACGAGCAGGCGCATCGGCCTCCAACTGTGGGAACGGCGGCCCTTGCACCTGCCTGACCTCCAACAATGTCAAGGGTTCACCGCTGGCAAGACGGCGCAGCAGCAAATCCTCGGTCAGACTACCAACCATCTGCCCATTTTCTATCACCGGTGTCTGGCTAATCCCATAGCGGCGCAGCAGTTCAACGGCATCGGCCACCGAATCGGTGGGGCTGACGCTGACCACCAGGGGCATACTGCGCGTATGATTACGCCGATATGAGAGAACATCGCGCAGAGTGGCCTGCGTGGTTTCTACCGGCATCATCAGGTCATTCTCGCGCATCCAGGTATCATTGAAAATCTTGCTTAGATAGCCGCGTCCAGTATCTGGCAACAGAACAACGACCACATCATCGGGAGTCAGGCGTTTAGCATAGGTAAGCGCTGCTGCCAGCGCGGTTCCGGCAGAGCCGCCCGCCAGGATACCCTCTTCACGCGCCAGACGTCGCGCCCAGTAGAACGAAGTACGATCATCCACACGGATAAACTCATCTACCAGCGTCGGGTCATAATTCTTGGGAAACATATCCATACCAATACCCTCAACCTTATACGGTTTGGGGGTATCGCCTGAATAGACCGAGCCTGGCGGGTCCGCGCCAATGACCTTGATATTGGGATTCTGCTCTTTGAGGTAGCGCGCCGTACCGGATATGGTGCCGCCTGTGCCGATACCCGCCACAAAGGCTGTAATGCGCCCCGCCGTTGCACGCCAGATCTCCGGCCCGGTCGTCGCGTAATGCGCGGCGGGATTGGCCGGGTTGGAATACTGGTCGGGGCAACAAGCGCCGGGAATCTCCTTCGCCAACCGATAAGCAACGTTTTTATAATACTCCGGCGACTCATGGGTGACACTACTGGGACAGATCACAACCTCCGCGCCATACGCGCGCAGCAAGCTACGTTTCTCCTCGCTAGCCTTATCGGTCATAACAAAGATACAATGGTAGCCTTTGATGGCGGCGGCAATCGCCAGCCCATGACCGGTATTGCCGCTGGTTGGCTCGACAATCGTGCCTCCTGGTCGTAAAAGACCTTCTTTCTCACAATACTCGATCATGGCCGGGCCAATGCGGTCCTTGACACTGCCACCCGGATTGAACATCTCCATCTTCGCCAGCACCAGCGGAGGCACATCACTGGCAACACGATTAAGCTTTACCAGTGGAGTATTGCCGACTAAATCAAGCATAGAGTGATAATAATGCATCTCACCCATCGCAAGGTCTGAAGTTTCGCTCACAAATCTAACCTCTTCTTCCGCAATATCTATCGGACATGCGCCGTTGCAGTGGATTATTTGCTAGCTCGCACACAAAGACGGGTGCGGATACGATAGTATAGCACACCACAAGGCCCGTGAGACTTACCCAGATTACTGGCAAACGAGATAGAGCGACTGCTGGTCTTACATGGGCAATCGTCTTGCCTCGCGGATACACTCTGGATGCGAGCGCGCTGTTTCGCACCCGCCCGCTTGCCAGTAATTGTCAAGGCGCAGGGATAATTGAGATGATCTTGATCTCATCCACAGAGGTGGGAAGATGGTCGCTACCGAAGGGAAGGCGAATCTGCACTGCTCCGACACCGATTTGCGTATTTAGATAGGCCAGAGCCGCATCTCTGGTAGCGCCTTTGATCATTTGTCGCCACTGCTCGATCTCTTGCTCGGTGAACACATATACCCAGGTGCCACGTGCGGAAATATCTAAGAAGGCCAGACCGTTCGCCTGTTGGCTTTCAACATGCGTCGAAAGAATTACCGGTGTTCCCTGGAGTTGATAGGCCGCACCGAGAGTTTGGATCGCAGTCTGATTGAGCAGTTCCAGTGTCATATGATTGGCCATTGCTGGATTGTACGCAATAGCGGTCACATGCAACACGGTAACAACCTGTACCTGATCGGCCTGTGCTCCTACAGACGGAGTAGCACTCACACTGGCAGAGGTCACAAGCTGGCCAACAAGGGCTTCACCAGCATAGAGTTGTTTCTGAAGCTGCTGCGTTATCTGATGCTGTAGAGCCGCCAGCGCTGCGCTCTTAGCCAGGCCCAGGTCGGCCTGAGTCACAACATGCACCGCCTGCGCATCGGCACCGCCGGTAAAGGCTACTGGATTTTCAACGCTGATGTGATTATTGCAGCATGGGCCATCGAGCGCCAAAGCAGCTATATTGCCACTCGCGCCCGGTGCGACTGCAACCGCCAGCGCTGTCGCACTCCCTGGTTGCCCATTCATTTGTGGCGGCACAAGAACAGCTTGCGTAAGCTGCACTTGAATCCCCTGCGCAGTCGTCAAAACGAATTGCGCCGGGATAGTCACCGCATCGTTGCCTCTGTTGATAAATACCACCGTACCATGAGCCTGCATGGCAGGAGTAGTTTCCACGCCTGTTGTCGGTACGGTGCGCATATCGGTCAGCGTTGCTTGCAGCACGTGATCAGGGATGGTATGCATTTTCGGGTTGGGCGTTTGCACCTGCGGCGAGGCCGTCAGCACATAGGTTTCCTGGAAATCTTTGCTCTGCGGCGTTACGTACACGGTTGCCACCGGCGCGGTACCAAAAATAGGAAAACCAGCAGGAAAAAAACTCACGCCCAGCACGCGCGGCATCAAGATCAGTAGCAACAAGATTAGAGGAACCAGTACAGTTAAATAGAGCAAACGCGGCAGATGGCGTCTTGTTGGAGGGGCCGGTCGAGGTTTAGGTCGTGCTACCGGTTTAACGGGTTCCTCGGTAACGCGCTGGCGCAGCCTGAAATCGTCGGTGGCACGCAATTCACGCGAACCACGCGGCCTGCGACGTTCCGTCAGCTCAAGGACGGCAGGGGGGGGCGCTGGTTGATGCAGGCGTCGTGGCAACACCACCGGTTCTTCTGACCGCTCGTATACCTCGCTCGTTGTCAGCGGCATGGATGCACGACGCTGGAGCGATACGGAACGGCGCGTCCGCTCTGTAAGTGGCTCTACGGTAGAACTGGCGCTCGCGGAACCACGCATAGCGGCTAAAAAGGCCGCACGCAACTCCGCTACACTCTGAAAGCGCTCCTCTGGCAGTTTTGCCATCGCAGTCCTCACCACTGCCTCTAGCTCACGCGGGATGCTTACATCGTGGTCACATGGCGAAGGGATCGGGTCATTCAGATGCATCTGAATGACCTTAATATCATCCTCATCGTTATATGGTAACTCACCCGTTAGCATCTGGTAGAGCAGCACACCCAGCGCGTAAATATCGGTCAACGGTGTGATAATACCAAGCGTCTGCTCCGGGGCCATATAGTGTGGTGTGCCAGGAACCTGATCAAGCGGAATAGGTTTACCAGCCTGCTCTTGCTCGGCTTGCCGCGCAGTACGCACCAGACCAAAGTCGGCGAGATAGACATGCGGAGGTGTATTGCGGTGCAGTTCAAGCAGCACATTAGAGGATTTAATGTCACGATGAATCAAGCCCTCATCGTGCGCATATTCCACAGCATCAAGCAACTGCTGATATATGGCCGAAATCTCTTCCAGGTCGGGCAGATTACGGCGCAGGTAGCTGGTCAGAGTGCCACCGTCGATAAAGGGCATGACCAGATAGAGGACGTTCTTCTCAATACCAAACTCGATCAGGGGCAAAATATTAGGATGATGCAAGCGCGCGATGGTACGCGCCTCCCGCTCGAAGCGGCGACGCATATCGGGGTCGGTCGCATAATCACCTAGAATGACCTTGATGGCGACACGGCGACCGAAGGCTGTGCGCTGCCTCCCTTCGTAGACAGCGCCCATGCCTCCGACCCGAATCCGCTTGACGACATCATAATTACCTAGCTGTTGACCCTCCAACGGCAACATTCTTTACTATACCCCTTCTTTAGAGGATCACCGGCGACGAAATACTGCCATTGCCCGGTACAGGCGTTGGCGTCCCCGTCCCCGGCCCCGTCACCGTTGGCGTAACGCCACCCGGCGCTGTTCCCCCACCGGCAAACCCGGTCGGCTCCTGCACACTAATAATAATCTGAGTGACGCTAGAAGGCAATGTTGTTACCCCATTCGGTATAGAAGCGCTTGCTACACCGGGCTGGCTCTCCAGTTTTGCAATGGCCTGCGCCGCACTCAAGCCTACCACAAGGCTGGCCAGATGTTCTTTCTGCGCCGAGGTAAACTGGTAGGCATAGACCCCCTTCGCGTTCACCAGCAGCGAGACGGTGCCTTGCTTGACGCTCTGTACGCTGGTCTGCGTCACCACCGCTCCCACCAGCGCGTAGCCAACCCCTAGCTGCGTCTGCGCCTTCTGTGCAAGCAAGGTCTGCACCAGACCGGTTAGATCGCTCTGCTTATATGCCTCAGCCGTGCAGGTTTCCGTCACGGTGGCTGTCGCGGAGGGAATATTGCGTCCCTGGTCGCCCACCGGCTGGCTCACATTCACCGTCGGGCTGCACTGCGCCGTATTAACCAGTTGCTCACCCGGCTGCACCTGCGCCTTCAACCCGCTCTGCGCCTTCGTCAACAATCCCGGCTGCACCTGTGCCACCGCGCTACTCACATCGCTCTGTTGAATGAACGTATAATGCTGCGCATCTTGCCCACCGCTGAAAGCAGCGGGATTTTTAACAGAGGTAAATGTATTGACGATATCAATTGCATCAGCCGGGATATTTCCAGCGGAGCCAGGAGTCGCTGCGTGAGCAGTTCCACTTGCCTGACCTGCAACACCCGTCGATAAATTGAGAGCAGGGATAGTGACAGGAGCATCAAGATAAAAAACAACGCCATTACTTGCCGTGAAAGGCGTATTTGTGCCAAAGGTATAAGGGGAGGTCGAACCATTGATAAAATCTAGTGTGCCATGCGCGGCAGTGGCAGGGACAGTATGCACGCCGGTACCGGTTACATTCGCCGTAGCGGCCGGTGTGGTATAGGAGAGCTGGCGCACGCTGATCTGCTCCTGCTGGGGATTGGCCGTGCCGGTCACGCCTGAAATAATATAGCTATTCGAGACGGTCTGGCTGGCGGGCACTATCGTGATGGTGACATCTGACGTTGGCAAGGAAATATGAACGGTCGAAAATACCTTTGAAATACCCAGCGTCTTGGCCAGACCGGGTTGGACATACGCCAGCACGGCACAGATTACGCCTAAAGTCAGCAAAAGCAGCAAGAGCGCGGCCACCAGGATGCCTGCCCGGCGCGGCCTCTTTCTGCCAGCGTTGCCGCTACCCCTACCGCCAGCCCCGCCGGTACCGCTTCCGCTCCCGCTTCCACCACCAGTCGTAGCGCTCTGCGACCTGACCGGCCCACCTTGCTGAGTCGAGGGCGTTGCCGCCATCACAACTCCGGCGGCCCCGGCTATTGCGCCTGCCGCCTGCTTATTCTCTGTTCGTTGCACCGGCTGCATAGCAGATGCAAGCGGGGACGCAGTATCAGAAGCTGTTGGAGGCAATTTCTGCGTCCTGCGCCCTTGCCTGAGCGTCAAATCAATGGGTTTCGGTTCCGGCGCACTGGCAGGCAGCATTGCAGTGGCAACAGGAGTGCTTGAACGCCCTCTATTTGGAGCTTTCACATCGGCCTGCTGCTTGTCATTTGTGCTATCAGCACCTTGCCCAGAAGGGGTTGTCACTTGCGGGGCCGGTGCGATCTCCTGCGCGCCCCCAGCGGCAGGAACAAGGCCCGGCTCTTGTTTCTCGTCGCCTTTCATCTCGGTCTTTGCCCGTGTGGATGGCCGATTACTTGTCCCCATCGTCTCCGCACCGCCCACCGCCATCGCCGTCCCCATCCCAAGAATCAGCGGGTCGGGAGCCTGTTTCATTGCAGCAGGGGCATTGGTAGCAGGTGAAGGTGCTTTCGCCTCTTGCTCCTTACCGGCAAGGGCGGATTCATGCTTTTTTCCGCCCAAGAGACCAAAGATGCCCAGAAATTTTTTCTCCTCACTCACCGGTTCTTCGGAGCGTAATGCCTGGGCAAAACTCTCCAGCGATGAGTACACGGGAAACCGGCGGTGCCGCGCGAACTCGGCAGGGCCGGGGCCAGGGGGGGCAATAAAAATAATCTGTGCTTTAAGTTGTTTTCGTACTCCTTTTAGATAATCAAAATCGCTCGGATGCTGAAAAGCTTTATTCTGCTGAGGCAACACTATCGCCACTTGCTTGCGTCCCAGTTCTTCCTGCGTAAGAAGAGCCGCCAGAACACTTTTTCGCTCGTCCGTTGGAGATACTTCAATAATTCCAATACTTGCGCCACGTGGATCATTGGGTCCCAGCAAATCACTACCATTTCTTTGTTTCATGGCCTTTTTCCCCTAATCGCATAAAATGTTGGATTGGCGATGATAAAGTTATTTTACACTGTATTCGGAAAATCTAAAAGGGAGATTTCTACACGGCCCCTACACAATAAACGGGAAAAGCTGGACTTTATAGTGGCTATCCACGCACGTTTTGCCTTTTCCACGCCCCTCTTATCACCGCACAAATGCCGTTCTACCGATTAAACATTTAAACGGTTTTTGCGCCAGAAAGGTCACAACAGCGCTGACAGGCGCACAGGTACAACTATTTCCTGCCGGTTAATATACATAACCGGTATGAAAAATAGCAGGCTTTTAGTATATTTGGTTATGGCAGAAGACAGGATACCCGCACGGCAAGGTACCCCTTACGAACAAAGCCATCCGAAAAGGAAAGGTAGACAATGTGCGGCTGCCTTGCCCCCCTCTCACCTCTCTATCGCTGCCTCATTGTTACAGTCGAGACAACTTACAACGTGATAGAGATAGCACGAACGGCATTACCCGGAGCTTATAGATGAGAGGATATAATTTATGGGTACCACGACCCAGCAATCATTATTAAAAATCTACCAACAAGAACCACTGAATGCAGGCACGCCACTCCCATTGTTGCGGCGCTCGTTTCTAACGCCTCAGAAACATTTCTTTGTACGCTGTCACGGCAACATCCCACGCATCGACCTTCAATACTACCGTCTGATGATTAGCGGCATGGTGCAACATCCACTTGCCCTGTCACTGAACGAATTGCGCTCGCGCTTCCCTGAGCGCACTGTAACGGCTACATTGCAATGTGTAGGCAGTCGCCGTGACGAATTGATGAAAGTGCGGCCCATCCCCGACGAGATTGCCTGGGGAGCGGACGCCATCAGCACCGCCGTCTGGCGCGGTGTTCTCTTGCGCGATGTTCTCCAGCAGGCAGGTGCAGATAAGAGCGCGATCTACGTAAACTTCACCGGCCTGGATGAAGTGTATAAAGAGGGACAACAGGTTGGCTTCGGTTGCTCAATCACATTGCAAAAGGCATTGACCGACGAGGTACTGTTAGCCTACGCGCTGAATGAGGAGCCTCTGACGCCGGAGCATGGCTTTCCCATGCGCGTTATTGTACCCGGCTATATCGGAGCCAGAAATGTCAAATGGCTGCACTCGGTTATCCTGCATAACCACCCATCTAATAACTACTTCCAGACACATAGCTACAAAATGTTTCCGCCTGATGTCACAGAGGAAAATGTCAATTGGGAGCAAGGTACACCGATAGAGGAGATACTACTTAACTCTGTCATCTGTCTACCCCAAGAAGGTGAGACGCTCAAACGCGGCCAGTTGCGCATCCAGGGCTACGCGATCACAGGTCAGCATCCCCCTGTCACACGTGTTGAACTTTCCACCGATGGCGGTCAGCAATGGCTACCGGCCACCATCACCCATCGTGGTGGCCCCTTTGCCTGGTGTTTCTGGGAAGCCATGCTGGACGCCCAACCGGGTGAGACAGAGATCATCAGCCGCGCGTGGGATAGCCTGCAACAAACACAGCCGCAGGACGCAGCCGCGCTCTGGAATCTCGGTGGCTATGCGAATAATGCATGGCATCGCATACATATCCATATAAAATAATCTCCTGTCACCATTTAAGACAATAGAGGCTCATCGCGCCGCATTGTTACTGGTCACGCGCCTCACGCCAACGGGTTCCAGCATAAGACCTGTCAAGCAAGGTGCCCTGGCTGGACACCCTGCTTGTTTACTAATTTCCGTTACCACCGGTCGATATGCAGTATAGAGTCCAGCGGCTCACGAGGCGCAGGCTTGAAATCGGTACCGAGCGTATAGGCTACGGGGATAAGCGCGGCCTGTGTGATTTGTTCATAGGGGATGCCCAGCACTTCTGCGACCTCGCGTTCATAGGCCAGGTGCAGCGTCGTCCAGCTAGTACCGAGACCACGCACGCGGGCCGCCAGCATGAAACTCCAGACGGCGGGCAAAATTGATCCCCACATACTTGCCTGTACTGCGCTGGGCTTACCATCTACGCGCCCTTCAAAACAGGGAATGACAAAAACCGGTACCTCGTGCAAATGTTCCGCCAGGTAATCTGCCGAAGAGGCCACACGCTGCTGTACCTGGGCGCGCGGCGTGTTCTCGGTCAGAGCAGCGGCAGAGGCGGGACTATTTCTATAGCGTGTGTATGAGCGACGATAGTAGTCGGCAATCGTTTTGCGCTTCTCAGCGTCAGTGACAACAACAAAATGCCAGTTCTGGCGATTACTGCCAGTCGGAGCTTGAATAGCCAGTTGCAGGCATTCACGAATCAGTTCCATCTCCACCGGACGTGTCAGGTCAAGACGCTTGCGCACCGAACGTGTCGTGGTGAGCAATTCATCGGGAGTAAGATTAAGTAGGGCCATATTTTCTGTTCCTCAAAAGGTAAATGATGATGGCATACCGATAGGCACACCCATAGCCTATTCTACCACCATATTATGCTCACCACGCGCTACTACTGCTCAGCGTCTAAGTCCAGTTCAAGGTGCAGGCGGCGCATTTCAGCGCGAAACTCTTCTTCCATCTTCTGCTTCTTTTCCTCGCTCATAAAACTATGACGCACGCCATTGAGCAGAATTTCGTCAATGGCAGCAAGCGGGAGATGGAACGGTTCAAATAGCGTATACACATTATCGTTGAGCGTAGTATGGAAGAGCGGCGGATCGTCGGAATTGACCGAGAGGGGCACGCCGACAGCATAGAGGCGCGGCAGGGGATGCTGTGCCAGGCTGGGATAGATGCCCAGACAGATATTGCTATGTGGGCAGACCTCTAACGGAACGCGCCGCTCCGCCAGGTATGTCAGCAGTGTAGCATCCTCAATTGAGCGCACGCCATGTCCGATGCGCTCCGCACCCAGCGTATGCAGCGCACCCCACACACTGGATGGGCCAAGCGTCTCACCTGCGTGTGGCACGCTATGCAATCCATTTGATAGCGCCATCTCGAACCAGCGCGCGAACTGTTCGGGTGGCGCGCCGACCTCATTGCCGCCCAGACCCAGTGAGAGTACGCCCTCGCGCTTCGCCTCTAACGCCACTCGCACTGTATAATCAGCACGGCGCGTGCGCTCAACCCCCTCTGGAATATCCCGCACAATATCAAAGACCCAGTACATCTCCACGCCAAATTCGGCCCACGCGCGCTCCCTGCCCCGTTGCAACCCACTAAAATAGGTATCAAATGGTACATGCAGCGAATACTCGTGCGTGCTGGCCGAAAATGTCACTTCGGCATAACGCACATGCTGACGCGCCATCTCGGCCCCAAATTCGTAAGCGATCAGTTCATAATCATCAGCCGTTTTCAAGCAGCTTGAAATAGCGAAGAAAATCTCAACGAAATGGGGAAAATCACGGAAGACAAACCACTGACGTGCCTCCTCCACCGTCGATACCGGCAGTGTCACGCGATTACGCCGCGCCAGTTCCATCAACGTCTCCGGGCGAATAGCCCCTTCCAGGTGTACATGCAACTCAGCTTTAGGTACAGCCTGTACATATTGCTCAACACGTTGCGCCAACTCCATATGATTTCCTTCCTAGCGATTTAATACCTGGGGATTGACGACATTGATAGGTTTTCCTGCCGCGAAGGCCAGTATCTGGTCGAAGGCAGCACTAAATAAGACTTCGTAGTTATCCTTCTCAACGTAGCCCAGGTGTGGCGTGCAAACGACATTTTCCAGCGCGAGCAAGGGATCATTGATGGCTGGCTCAACCTCATACACATCAATCGCGGCCAGACCAGGGCGACCAGCCCTCAACGCCTGTTCCAACGCACCATGCTCGACCAGACCCGCCCGACTGGTATTGACGAACAGCGCAGAGGGTTTCATCTGCGCCAGATCATGTGCCGTGACAATGCCACGAGTTTCGTCGTTGAGCTTCAAATGCAACGTTAAGACATCCGCCTGCTCGAACAGCTCTTGCTTGCTGGCAGCAACCTCGAAACCATCGGCTTTTGCCCGTGTCAGCGAGCCTTCACGGCCCCAGACCAGCACACGCATACCAAAGGCCCGACCATATCCAGCGACCACGCGCCCGATATTGCCATAACCGAAAATACCCAGCGTGCGCCCATGCAGGCCCAACCCCAGCGTAGTCTGCCACCGCCCAGCTTTGAGGCGCGCCACCTCCTGCGGGATAAAGCGCATAGCCGCCAGTACCAGTCCCCAGGTCAGTTCGGCGGTAGAATACGACGCTCCGCCACCAGCCACGACGACCACGCCATGCCGCGTACATGCCTCAAGATCAATATGCGGCATACCCCTCCCCGTCTGGCTGATCAATTTCAGGCGCGGCAACCGCGCCAGCAGTGGCTCGGTAATGGCGGTGCGCTCACGAATCAACACCAGCGCGTCGGCCTCACGAAAACGCTCGGCCAGCGTCTCCACATCCTTCACGGCATCGTGGTAGATCGTGACCTCGTGCCCCTCAAGCTTGCGAAAACAATCCAGGCCGCGTATAGCGTCCTGGTAATCATCGGGAATCACAATTTTCATGGGTAGCTACCTCAGACATCGCTCTGAATAACCTGTTCGATTCATTAGTGTCTGGTAGTATTATACGCATAGCTGGCGAGAGACAAACAATGCTGGCGTTGTATAGATGCTTTACACTACATCAATGTCACCACCATCGGGGACGTGACTTGGCGAATCTGGCCCATATACCAGTATTCCCTCACCATTCTGGCATCGAGGGCATAGAGGTAAGTCTGTATGCGCTTCCTTAAAACAACGATTGCTGCTGGAAAGATACTACTGACGAAAGTGAAAATGTTTCCACCTGCTCTTGCTCCGACCGAATAAATGATGGAGGTAATACATTTTCTTCCTGTATCTCTCGCACTAACAGGCTAGAAGAGGCAATTTCCGTATTAGTGGGTGTATCGCTAGAATCTAACTGTTTAGGATTAGCTAGACTGAGAGAGTCCAGAGAGCCACTACTTTTGATCACCCCTATTGGCTTCTCCACAAGAAGAAATTCTGCAATTTGTGGCGGCCTTACCACAAGTAACTTGTAAGCGTCGGGACTACGTAGCGAATCACGCAACAGAGTAAGCAATTGACCAAGTACATTTGTGCCAACAAGCATCTGATCCCCAACAGGTTTCGCTCCCCAAAATGGATCGCGGCGCGATTCTTCAACAATTGGTTTATTACCGGTAGATAAAAGCAAGGAAG
>DAOTVZ010000203.1:0-11052 GCA_034436045.1 Ktedonobacteraceae bacterium
CTGGGGATACGCGGGAAGTTCAGGTTCTGTTCCGGTTCATGGTTGGTATAGAGCCAGCGCATGGTATCGGCACCTACGCGCTCAGCCGCGTCGTCAAACACCACCAGGTTACCCTTTGACTTGTGCATCGGGCTACCATCCTCACCCATCAATGTCGCAAAGCCGAACAGCGTCTTAAAGGGGGGCTTATTCTCCATCACTGTACTCATTACCAACATCGAATAGAACCAGTTACGGAACTGGCCCGGAAACGATTCGGTAACGAAATCTGCCGGGAACCATTGCTCCCAATAGGCATGATCGGTATAGTAGTGCAGCGTGGAATAGGGCACGATCCCAGCATCCAACCAGGGATTGCCAACATCCTTGATGCGCGATACCACCTCGCCACACTGGCTACAACGAATCTTCACCGCATCAACCCAGGGCCGGTGCGGCGTGTGACCATCAAACTCTTCCCAACCCGCTACCGCACGCTCCTTGAGTTCCTCCCGGCTGCCGATGACCTCAAAATTGCCACAATGCGCACAATCGAAGATCGGCAGTGCCAGGCCCCAGTAGCGCTTCTTCGAGATCATCCAGTCATCCATATTGCGCAACCAGTCCATCTCACGATCAAAACCAAAGGCCGGTATCCACTTGATCTGACGCACAATCTCCATGATCTCGTAGCGCAGCGTCTCCATCGAGATAAACCACTCATCCACCAGCCGGAAGATCAACTCCGTCTTACAGCGCCAGCAGGTCGGATAGCGGTGCCGATAGCTCTGCGGGCGATAGAGCAGACCTTTCCGGGCCAGATTCTCCGCTATTTGTTGCCCTACCTCAGCGGCACTCTGTCCGGTCAGCCAGTCATACCCCTCCAGGTAGACACCAAACTCATCGACCGGAGCCACCACCGCCAGGCTGAACTCTTTGGACAGCCCAAAGTCCTCGCGGCCACAGCCAGGAGCGATATGCACAATGCCTGTACCCTCGCTTGCGCTGACCTCTTTCCAGGGCACAACCGTGTGTACTACCCCTTGCTCCGCCGGTAGCTCATCAAAGGGGCCACGATACTGCCAACCGACCAGATTGCTCCCCTTCAGCGTCTCAACCACACGATAGTCACCCTTATCGCGGCCTTTCAATTGCTTGAGAACTGGTAACAACGCTTCGGCCAGGTAGTAAAATTCACCATCTTGCTCCACTTTCACATAGGGCAGATCAGGATGCACGGCGGCGGCGACGTTGGCCGCCAGTGTCCAGGGCGTGGTCGTCCAGACCAACAGGTACTCACCAGGACGATCTACAAGCGGGAAGCGCACATAGAGGCTCAGATGCGACACCTCTTTATAACCCTCAGACTCCATCTCCATATTTGAGATGCCCGTCGCGCAGCGCGGACACCAGGGCATTACATCCCGCCCCTTATAGATCAATCCACGCTCTTTGCACTTCTTCAGGAACGACCAGATGGTATAGTTATTCTCTTCGGACATGGTGTAGTAATCATTACCCCAGTCCATCCAGTAGCCCAGGCGAATCGACTGCTCAGTCTGACGGCGCGCGAAGGTATAGACGCGCTCTTTGCAGCGTTCCACGAACTCGGCGATGCCATAGGCCTCAATGTCTCGCTTGGTCTTCAAACCCAGGTCCTGCTCGACATTCACCTCCACCCACAAACCCTGACAGTCAAAACCATTCTGGTAACGCTGCCGATACCCCTGCATCGTGCGATAGCGTTGGTATAGATCCTTATACGTGCGGCCCCAGGCATGATGAACACCCATCGGATTATTCGCGGTGATCGGCCCATCCATGAACGAATATTTTTTCTCGCTCTTCTCGTTACGACGCAAATACTCCTGTCGCACATTATGCTCATCCCACCAGCGCTGTACAGAACGCTCCAATCTGGGATAATCAACGCGATCCGCCGCTATCACCGGGCGAAAAACATTTGAAGTCACTGACACGATACCCTCCGTTATAAACCAATACCCCTTAGTTCCTGTCCAGAAGCACTAGCTCCAGGCGCTTGTTGATCCGGCCCTTATTCTCGGTCCTGATAATCTTAATTCCACCTACCTCTTTGGTGTGGTTAACATGTGTGCCGCCATCAGCTTGCAAATCAAGACCTACTATCTCGACAATGCGCACCTCCTCGATAGCTGGTGGCAACAGATTGATCTTTGTACGCACCAGGTCCGGGATGGCAAACGCTTTCTCGCGTGGCAACATATACACACGAACGGGATAATCGGCCTCAACCGCCTCGTTGACCCTCTGCTCGATATAGGCAATGCGCTCTTTATCCAGATTCTCCATCGCAAAATCCATGCGCGCGCGATCAGGATACATTTGTCCACCCGTGACCTGCACACCAAACTCCTTCCAGATAATGCCGCAGAGCAGGTGCAACGCCGTATGCGTGCGCATCATCCGATAGCGGAAGTCCCAGTCAATCGTGCCAACCACCTGCGTACCAACCGGCGGGGGGGGATAATCCAACGTGTGCCAGACAATATCATCGCGTTTATTCATCGCAATCACATTCGCCTGCACTTGCTGCTCCTCCCAGGAAATCCGACCCCGATCCGCCAGTTGCCCACCGCCCCCTGGATAAAAGACCGTCGCATCCAGGGCTACTTCATCTCCTTCAACGGCCACAACCGTCGCTGTACATTCGTAAATATAGCTATTTTCATGGTAGAGTAGCTTCGTCTTCATCGCTTACAGCCCCTCTGAAATTTTTTCAACGACAACCTGCGTGTACCACAGGAATACTATAGCCCATAAAAAAACCCCTCGTCCTGCCAGGGACGAGAGGAACTCCCGTGGTACCACCCTCATTATTGATCTCATGTTGAGATACAATGCTCAACCGCTCTCAGGTCGTCTCCGCAGGCACAACACACCACATCGTACCTGAAAAAGAGAAAAAACCTTTCAAGCGCTCCTTCAATAACGGGAAGGCCCCGGCCAGGTCTACAGATTTCACAACCCTTCGATTGGCTGCTCAGGAGTGATTTTCGGTCTGGAGCCTGTATTCAGTTTCACCCACCCTGAACTCTCTGTCACAGGCAACAACATCCCTACTCTCTCCGTCATCGCAAAACAGATAACCGCCGCTTTTCTCAATATCGCGTTTTTCTTACTTGTTGATACCATCATAACACACCAGTCGTTTTAACACAATAGTCGAATTTGATCATGTACAGCTTTATCAAAGAGAGCAACAGCACTCAACCTGATGGGGTGCACGTCTTGCGTATTCTTGACGTCGCACAAAAAGAAGATCATACTTAACCTTAACAGGGAACATTTTTGTGGTTCGGCTATGTTTCTTTCTAAAGAAAGAATACTCTTCTAAAACCGATCCATTCCCACAGGGAAAACGAGAACTCATCTGAAGGATGTTGACTCTTTGACGCTTTTGTTAAAACACACAGAGAAGGTTCTATAAGTAGAGAGACTACCAGACCATGTGAGAAGTACCTACACCGCAAGTCACAGCGGCTCACATGGGTGCTGGAGAATATGCGAAGGATGCATCATGTATAATCTGGAGGCTTTTTACGGACCCAACGCCGGGTACGTGCTGGAACTGTATGAACGCTACCTACAGGATCCGGCGTCCGTCGATGAAGAGACACGCGCAATATTCGCAACCTGGACACCGGAACAGCAGCCACTACAGCCAGCCGCCACTACCGGCATTACCACACCATCACCATCGCAACCACCAACACCGCCCGCACGTGGCGACACCAATCTGGCGATGCTGGTTAAACATACAGTGGCCGCGTCTTTGCTGGCCCACGCCTTGCGTGAACGTGGCCATCTCGGCGCACACCTCGACCCACTCGGCAGCGAGCCGCTAGGCGACCCCGCCCTCTTACCGTCCACTTATGGTCTGACAGAAGCCGACCTGGCCCAACTCCCGCCTGATGTGGTCGGCGGGCACTCGGCTGAAGGGGCAAAAAATGCGCTAGAAGCCATCAACACCCTGCGCGCTATGTATTCAGGCACCATCAGTTACGAATTTGACCAGGTTAAGTCCCCTGACGAGCGCATGTGGCTGCGCCACGCCGTCGGGTTGCGCCTCTATCACAAAGCGCCCACGCCTGCCGAAGCACGTCACCTGTTGCAACGCTTGACCCAGGTTGAGGCTTTCGAGCGCTATCTGCACCAGACTTTCCCTGGTCAGAAACGCTTCTCCATCGAGGGAACCGACATGCTGGTACCTATGCTCGATGAGATTATCAAGGGAGCCATTGAGTCTGAAACGCACGAGGTCATCATTGGTATGGCTCATCGTGGCCGACTCAATGTCCTGGCCCACGTCCTGGGCAAACCCTATGCCAAAATCTTGAGTGAGTTCGCCCACGCCAAGCACGAAGAGGGATCACCGCTGACTGAGAATTTCGGCCTGGGCTGGTCGGGCGATGTCAAATATCATCTGGGAGCCGAGCAGGTCTTAGGCCAGGGGCGCTCCGTCAGCCTCAAAGTTGCCCTGGCTCCTAACCCCAGCCACCTGGAATTTGTCAATCCTGTCATTGAGGGCATGACACGCGCCGCTCAAGAGATCACTTCTGTCGTTGGTACGCCCCTACAAGACGTTGATCACACGCTGCCTATCCTCATTCATGGTGACGCAGCATTCCCCGGCGAGGGCATCGTCGCAGAGACGCTCAACCTGTGGCACCTGCGTGGCTACTGGGTTGGTGGCACCATCCACATCATCGTCAATAACCAGCTCGGTTTCACTACCGAGCCAGAAGATGATCGCTCGACGCATTTCGCCAGCGATCTCGCAAAGGGGTTCGAGATTCCCATTATTCACGTCAACGCCGATGACCCCCAGGCCTGTCTCACCGCCGTGCGCATGGCTCATGCCTACCGTGACCATTTTCATAAAGATATCCTCATCGACCTGGTTGGCTATCGTCGCTGGGGCCATAACGAAGGCGATGAACCCGCCTTCACCCAGCCACACATGTATGAAATTATCCGCCATCATCCTACCGTGCGCGAACTCTATGCACGCCGCCTGATCGAGCAGGGCATCATCACACAGCAAGATGCCGATGTCATGATGAAAGAAGCGCTCTCCGTTCTAGAGGATGCCAAACGCGAGGCCGACAACGAGCCTCAGATGCCGGAAATTGAGGTTTCACCCTCTTTGAACGGGCACTATTATGGCGAGGAACGGCCCGCCCCTGTCTCAGCCGAGCAATTGATTGCTCTGAACGAGGAACTCTTGACCTGGCCGAAGGGGTTCACCATTCATCCCCGCCTGGCTCGCACCTTACAGCGACGCGCCAGCGCACTCGGCCCCAATGGTAGCATCGACTGGGGCCATGCCGAGGCTCTAGCCTTTGCCACTCTGCTCACCGAGGGTACTCCCATTCGTCTCTCCGGTCAGGACGCCGAGCGCGGCACATTCAGCCATCGACACGCCGTCTTGCACAGTCTGGATGGTGACACTTACGTCCCACTCCAGCATCTCAGTGAGGCCAGAGCATCGTTCTCCATCTATAACAGCCCATTGAGCGAAGCCGGCGTGCTGGGTTTTGAATATGGCTACAGCGTGCGCGAACCGGAATCGCTGGTGTTATGGGAGGCTCAGTTCGGCGATTTCGCCAATAGTGCGCAGGTTATTATCGACCAGTTCATCTCATCTGCCCGCGCCAAGTGGCGGCAGAAGTCTTCACTCGTTATGCTTTTGCCGCATGGTTACGAGGGCCAGGGGCCGGAACATTCCAGCGCGCGCCTGGAACGCTACCTGCAACTCTCTGCCGAGGATAACTGGCGTATTGCCATCTGCTCTACAGCGGCACAATACTATCACCTCTTGCGCTTGCAGGCCTTCTACCTGCAACGCTACCCACGCCCGCTCGTCATCATGACGCCCAAGAGCCTGCTGCGCCACCCGCTTGCCAGTTCTCGCCTGGAGGACCTGACCACCGGCAGCTTCCAGCCCGTTCTGGACGATGCCCAGGCGCGCACCCATGCCCGTGACATCAGACGCATCATACTCTGCTCCGGCAAGATCGCTATTGACCTGCTCTCCCACGAGAGTCGCGCGCAGAGCAACGAAATTGCCCTCGTCAGAGTGGAACTGCTTTATCCTTTCCCCGCGCAGACATTGCAGCGCGTCCTCGCCAGCTATCCCAACGCACAAGAAGTCGTATGGGTGCAGGAAGAACCACGTAACATGGGCGCGTGGTACTACATAGAACCCAGATTGCACACCATCTTGCCATCAGGCGTCACGCTCAATGTCATTTCACGCCCGGAACATGCCAGTCCGGCCGCTGGCTTCTGGGATCTCTACGAAGCCGAACAAGAACAAATTTTACAGGAGGCGCTGAGCTTACCCTTAAGCCAGCGTGGAGAAAGCCATGTCCGTTGAAATACGTGTCCCAACTCTAGGTGAATCCATCGTTGATGCCACCATTGCCACGTGGCTGAAACACGAGGGCGACACCGTTCGCAAGGGTGACGCCCTCGTAGAACTGGAAACCGATAAAGTCAATGTCGAAGTGACTGCCGAGCAGGATGGTACCTTACAAAAGGTTCTCAAACGCGAGGGCGATGTCGTTGCCGTCGGCGAGGTACTCGGCCTCATCGCACAGGGAACCGAAGCCGGTACCAGCACCTCTCCAGCAACGAGCGCCGTCAGCAGCACGCCCCAACCTCAGCCAGGTGCAGAAACGTCGCGCAACGGCAGTGCTGCTCCCCTGACCGCTGTTCCATCGAGCGCTGATTTGCAACGTCCACCGTCTCCACTGGCCCGCCGTATCGCCGCCGAGCATAACATCGATATCTCTCAGGTCAAGAGCAATAGCCCTCACGGGCGCGTGACCAAAGACGATGTTATCTCCTACATCTCGCAAGCACAGGAAGCTAGAACACCAGCGACGCCTGAGCCGCCGATTGCTCCCGCCACGTCCGCAGTTCAGGCCCCCACACGTCCAGCACCAATGCCAACCCCGACGCCAATACCCACCCCTGCGCCTCAATCTGTCGGCACGAGCTTCGTATCCACACGACCGGAAGAGCGTGTCCGCATGTCGCGCCGCCGCCAAACCATCGCTCAGCGGCTGGTCGAGGCCCAGCATACCGCCGCCATGCTCACTACCTTTAACGAGGTAGATATGAGCGCCATCCTGGATATACGCGCGCGCCGCAAAGACGCCTTCAAGGAAAAACACAACGTCTCGCTCGGCTTTATGTCCTTCTTCACAAAAGCCGTCGTCGGTGCCCTGAAAGCCTTCCCGCGTCTGAATGCCGAAATCCAGGGCAACGACATGATTATCAAGCACTACTACGATATTGGCATCGCCGTCGCCACCGATGAAGGTCTGGTCGTGCCAGTCCTACGTGATGCCGACCGCAAGAGCTTCGCTGAAATCGAGCGTGAGATTGCCGACCTGGCAAAACGCGCCCGCTCCAACAGCCTCAGTCTGAGCGAGCTGCAAGGTGGCACCTTTACCATTACCAACGGAGGCGTCTTCGGCTCCCTGCTCTCTACGCCCATTCTCAACGCCCCTCAGGTCGGCATCCTGGGCATGCATAAGATTCAGGAACGTCCGGTGGCAATCAACGGCCAGGTCGTCATCCGCCCCATGATGTACGTCGCCCTCTCCTACGACCACCGCATCGTCGATGGTAGCGAGGCCGTGCGCTTCCTGGTCACCGTCAAAGAACTCATCGAAGACCCTGAAAGCTTGCTCCTGGAAGGATAGCCCATCGATCCATGACTCTGCAATAGCCGTCTCTACAATGAATACCATGCAACTTCTGCTCGTATTCATTGTAGAGGCATAGCCTTACGCCCCAAGAATGGAAAAGCCCGCCACTGCTCAGGAACCTTAAACTCCGTAATAGTAATATCTTGTCCATTGGCGGTGGTAATCGCTCCTCATCTTGCTGACGATCCTTTCTGGCTATGCCTTGAGTAGCAGCGTGCGGAAGCTACTGAGAGTAGTACCACCTGGCAAAGGCATCCCATCTGCGCTGATGGGAGTAACAATGCTTCCACTCACCTTAAAGCGTCCTGATGGTCTCCCTAAGACGAAAAAGTGACCAGGGCTATACTGGCGCAAAAAGACAATTGTTTGTTCTCCGATCTGAAAAAGTGGATCATCATCCGCCTGGTAGAGGGTACCATTCACAACCCCTCCCTCCTGGTCAAGAATAATAGTCGCACCAGCACTTAAGCTCAGACTGTGGGGGTTCCACAGTACCTCTTCAATAGTTACGATGAAGTAGGTACTTATCGGAGCATTGGCTGATGCATCGGTACTGAATATCTGGGTAATTTCTCCTCTAATACCTAAATCAGCATCCTTCTTGATAGAGGCTAAAGTTGGATAATAATGTGACCAACTGGCGTCCATCGTGACGACTTTTGGGTAGATACTTGCTTGAGCATGATTCGCTGCCTGAGATGTATTTTGTGAGCATCCACACAACAGCGACAGTAGACTAAGGCTACAGGCTAAAAAACATGCTGTACTGAATCGATAAAAGGTACCAGCTTCGCAACATCTTCATGTTCATTGCCCTTTCTTCAGAAGAACATCGCCTGTTTTATGAATTCGATCTATAGTAGAAGGTAACGCTCCCCAAGACAAACGTAGGTACCCTTATGCATACGTTCCCCACTCAAGCATAGTTCCTGTCTGTGCATCGAAAACTTCAAATCCACCAGGAGATGGTTGCATCTTTATGGGAGCAGGAGAGTGTATATTGGTCAAGATAAAAGGACCATGCAGTATAACAAGGTACACCATTGCGTTGGCTGGAAGCCCCGTTTCTTCCCCATTGAGCAGTTGCTCCGCCTGTAGACTGGTCACAAGCTGGATAGAGACAATTTGTGGAGCCTGGCCAGAAATCGTTGACCCACCTGGAAAGGGATTTGTGATGACATACTGCCTCACTTGTGCAAGCGTAATGCCTTGTTCATTAGTAGGGGTTGGTATAGCTTGTAGACCAGGCCCGGCACTCTTCAACCCCTTTAGAACCACCCCAGGCCCAGATGCAAGTGGAGCGTGACTTGCACCTACCATACCTTTTATACCGATCAATGCAGTCGCAAGGATCGCTAGCACATAGAACGCGAAGATACCTGAGAGAACTTGACATTTCATAAACCTGGCCCCTTTTTTGTTCTAGCTTACTATGAGACACCCATCTCTCACCGTCACATATAAGGATGCCTGGCATCACTTATATGTGACAAACTTTAATGAGATTATTCTTCAGCAGTTTGAGGTAGTACAGTCCCAAATTCATCTCCTGCTTATTGACCTGTGACCGGTGCTGTCAGAAACAGGGGAGTGTGACTATGAATCTGATCGTAGGGGAGTGTGCTGCTATCGTCATTACGGCAATTGGTCTGGTAGTGCCATTGCTGTGTCCCCTTCCTGGCACTGAGCGCCGTCAAGAAGAGTTGTAATTGGAAAGAGTATGATGCGCTTCTTTTGCGGTTGAGCCATCGTTCCTTCCACTTCAAGTTCAAACACAACACGGACAAATGTTACGGCGTGATGAATTACACTCCTACAGAGCCGAGTTTTGCACATATTTACTCTACTATTGGTGCTGCGGGGGCGGAGGGATGGCTTGCTCACGTTGATATTTCGCTAGCCACCAGACAGGATGAAGCTTACTCTTGATGATGATGAGGGCTGAAACGCTGATTGAGAGGAAAATAAAAGCAATGCAGAGCAGGCCAAGTGCGTGTAATGATGCGTGGTAAAACGATACATCCGCTCCCAAAGGCATAGAAACCAACTGAGTAGGTGCATTATGGTATTCCTTCCAGCGTTCCCACGCATTCACCAGCACAATGGCAGAAAGAATGCCGGTAAAGCTAAAAAGTTTGTCGATATACCGCCGCCAAAACGCCCCCTGTACATTTTTTGCGAGCATCCAGATTCCTCCGACCAGCAATAGCACACAAAATCCCAGAATAATGTCTATAGCGGTAAGAGATAAGTATGGTATATTAAGTGTGATAAACCTCAATATATTGTTAGGAATATGCGAGAAAATGTAATACTGTATGAAAATCAACATATCTTTTTATCTCCCCTCTATGAGAAAATATGTTATCTCTTACAGAGTATATCATATTCAATCAACCATAATGGGTTTTCAGCTTAAATGTTTATCCATTTTTATGAGGGAAGGAAGTTAGCAACTTCCCCCATCAATGTAAAACTCAGAAAATACAGAGCTATACACTAGCTGCATTTTCTGAGTTTCTGGGAGGGAAGGGAAACAATGTTCCTAATATCCCTCCTTTCACACTAATCCTTTTGCAATGCTGACGCGGGTACGCTTAAAAGAAGTAGATTACCCGTTGTCGCATCAAAGATTTCAGTAGCTGCGTCCTCCGTATTAAGATGGAAGCCAGGAGGAACTGAAACGTATAGGGGATTGTATTCACCTGTTAGTTGGACATAACATACCAACTGCGTAGCAGGTACATCAATATTCTCACCATTCAAGCGCGCGCTAGCAACAGCACTGGTGATAAATTCGACGCTTGTAATAGTGAGAGGCTTGCCAGATAATGTAGGACCGCCTGGAAAAGGGTGAGTATTAATATAGTTTTTTACATCACTCACCGTAAATGCAGGGGTACCAGTACGTGTTCGGGGAATGCCGAAGCCACCTGTAGGTACATTACTCGTGTCAACCATATGAGGAGACCGTGCATACATCGTCTGCGGAGATGGGAATGCACTTGCAGATGCTCCATGTATATTGCTACCAGCTATGAGAACTCCCACCACAACTAAAGCGACAAAGGCAAATGCAGATGTGATCATGAGCAATTTTCTCATATGCGACATTGGGATAAATTCCTTTCTTTTTTCCCGAAGAACTCACTGGAGGATTACCTCTAACAACTTGTTGGAGAGCAAGTATACATTTGGCCGCCAACATAACTTTTTGGATCATGGTTATCGTACCAACCTGCATATGGAGGATCCTGGGCCTGAATACCATCACCATCACTAGTTTGATATTGGAAAGATCCTACAGGGC
>DAOTVZ010000204.1:0-7508 GCA_034436045.1 Ktedonobacteraceae bacterium
ACAAGCGGTATAGAAAATTGTAGAAGACAGAAAGTATGAATAGACAGCCACAAGATACGCCTACCCGCCCATTGCGCATCGCCGTTCTCGTCTCTGGCAGTGGAAGCAACCTTCAGGCATTGATTGATGCCTGTGAGCAGGGAGAGTTGCCGAATGTTGAGTTGGCGCTGGTGGTGAGCAACCGAGCCGATGCACAGGGCCTACAGCGTGCGCTCAAGCACAAGCTACCGGCACTCTACCTGCCCTGGAAACCGCGCGAGGAAGCGGAGCGCAGGCTGATTGCGCTGCTCGACGTTTTCCAGATCGATCTGATCGTGCTGGCAGGCTGGCTGCGCCTCTTCAGTGCCGATTTTGTGTGCCGCTACCCACAGCGCATTATCAACCTGCATCCAGCGTTGTTGCCCGATGATGGCAGCAGCAAGACCTACACGACCAGCGACGGCACGCAGATACCGGCCTTGCGTGGGCTGCACGTGGTACAACAGGCACTCGACGCGGGCCTCAAAGTAACGGGCAGCACCGTCCACTACGTTGTGCCAGAGGTCGATGCTGGCCCCGTCCTGCTCCGCGCCGAGGTTCCTATTTTGCCCGGCGATACCGAAGAGACGCTGCACGAACGCATTAAGCACGAAGAACATCGCTTGATAGTGGAGGCAGTAAAGATGCTGGTTTAGAACGCGCCTGTGATACAATGCCAGCATGAGTCTATGGCCCGATCTCGACAATACACGACCCACACCCAACAACGCAGTGGGGCACGCTCACCCACGTCGTCTCACGGAACAGACCCTGCTGTCCTCACTGCGTCACTGGCTGTTGCAAGAATATGTCGTAGCCTATTGTCATTCGCTGGCTACCACGCGCATCTTTCGACGCTGCTACTGGATCGATGCGCTCGGCGCGCTGCCCCGCCCTGCCAGAGCAACCATGCCCCCTGTCCCGACCGACACCTCGCGCGCAAAACATCATAAGAGGGCACAGGAGCATCCCGCGCTGCAACCGGTGCTGGCAGTGGCGCAACAACTCGCGCAATCGCCGCTCCCCATCACCCTCTACGGCTACCTGTTCAGCAATGCCCGCCGCAGCAAGAGACGGTCAACTCCACCGTTGGACATATTGCCCAAAGAGAGTAGCATTATCGCCTCCACCTGGGCAGAGAGCGCGGCGTGGCTTTTAAACGAACTGGCACAGTCTCCCGCGATCTTCCTGCTCAATCCGTTTGGCCAGACCCTTTTGAACTACGAGACACTGCTACCACTCTATCAGCGCACTGTGCCGACTGAACTGCTCTTCCTGCTGCCCCATCGCCAGCTTCTCTACCACTTGCAACAGGCACAGCATCGTCCAGAACAGGCCACCACGCTCACCGCCCTGTTACGCACTGATCGCTGGAAAAGTCTGCCAACAGGAGAGGAAGAGAGCCAGCAGCTTCAACAGGTCATCGCCCGGCTGACCGAGTTGCTGGTTACCTCCATACAGCGCCACTTCCAGTTTCCTGTTCAGTCGCTGGCGCTCCCCATCATCTCCCGTCCCGCCACACTCGCTGAGTCACCCTATACCTTGCTCTTCGCCACGCGCCGCCAGGATAGCCTGCTCATCATGAATGACGTGTTGTGCCGCTATCGGCGCGCACTCACTCACCAGAGCTATCGAGGAGTGCTGAATGAGGATTGGTTTGTCCAACAGGACGCGGAACGACAACAGGAACAACGCGCCACCATCACGCAACGTATTGTGCAACTGGGCCAGGCCCTGCGCCGCTGTCGCTGGCCCGACCTGCGTCAGCAAGCATTGCTGGCCTCTTTCGGCACCTTAACCGTTGATGAATACAATAGCATCATTTTAGCCTTATTGGCCCAGGGTGTGGTACGCTGCGAATGGCGACAGAGGCCGGGGGGAAATAAACAGGATGAACGTGTGCCGGGAACAGACGACATGTTACACTGGTAGCATTTCTGCCCAAAAAGGAAAGAAGCATTACCAGGGGGAAACACCGGGCATGGGGACACCCGGCGTATTGGCAATGCCTCCTATGCATAGTGTACGCTATTTAGATCGATTTCGTAGCATCATTTGAGGAGAAATTTGTAAAAATAGCCATCTCAATGCCAAATTGGCTCTTATCCTCCCTTTAGCATGTACTCTCTCCCATAGATTCTCCGTCAGTTTCGTCTCTACAGTTTTTAATTGAAAAACAGCTAAAAAATAAAGCTATTGAAGAGGATATAGTATTACAAATCTTGCCAACATGTGGCATACTATATAAAGCCAATACATCCTTCCCCACGAGCGATGTAAAGGTGCCGGATAGGTGGAGAGGTAATAACCCTCCCCACCACCTGTTTTTCCTCTCCACCTCCTCACCCATTCATAAGAAGTCTCAGTGGACAGGATAAATCTCTGTCCTACTGTAGATAATGTTCAACAATATCGGGGGGACGTACCTTCGCCTCATCTGGATTCAGACCGGCATGACGGCGGGCGCGACGCTGGCGCAATAAATCCCAGCACTGATCCAGACTTACTTCCAACTCTTTCATGCGTGCGTGCTGATCCTCGGTCAAATCGCCGCTTGTCTCATGTTGCTCCAACAGCTTATGCTCTTCGTCAACCAGTTCTCGAATACGTTGCAAGATTTCTGTGTCGTCCATAGCCATCACGGTTCTCCTTCGCATCAGGCACTATTTATCGGACGGGATAAATTGCCTTCCCTCCAATAGGAACATTACAATTCTGACCTCTATTCCCTGCTTCTTCAGGCGGGACAGATGAAGAAATACGGGCATTCGGGACACTTCCGACTATCCTTCGGGATCGGGGGATATTCATCGCGCTCTAACCCCTCCATGCCCTGCACCGCCTCCTCGTAGAGACTCTGCTCTTTCTTCGCGCTGAGCTTTAGCGGCGTTTTCTCGCCGGTACTCAAATTATGCTGCACCAGGTTAGCCTCCTGACCTGGATGCTGTTGACGGTAGGCCCGCGTATACAGCATTTCGCGCAATTCCGGCTCCGGTTTACTCTTACGCCTGCCATAGCGCACACGCACAAACTGAACCGGCGCAGCCTCCTGCGTCGGCTGATCGACGCGGTCAACTGTAACCTGCACTGTGCGCCCTGCCACTTCCGTCGTAAAACGCTGCTGCAACTTCCACTCCGCCCTTTGCTGACTTAGCGCGCATCGCACCGTCTCCATGACCTCCTGCCCATGTTGCTCATACATTGCCGCGAAGGGCGCATTCGCGCCACCCAGAGCCTGCCAGTGTCTGGCATACATGCTGCGTACCATTTCCGGCGTGATCGATGCATCATGTCCGTCCTTCCTGTTCGCCTGTACGCGCTGCTGTAGTTCCTCGATTGTCTTCTGCGTGGCTTGCCAGAAGAGCCGGTAGCCATGCTCAGCCGACGTAAAGCGGTAAATACTACCATAGGCATATTGACGTGGGCAGCGCAGATAGGCTTCCAGGTCGGATGCTGTTACCTTAGCTGGCTTCATCACCCTGAGTAGCTCCTCGCCCAGCGGTGGATAAAACGTAGCGGGTTCATCGGCTCTATTCTGTGCCACACCCTGCTCCCAACGTACCTGCGTCACACGCCCTGCTGGCAGAGCGGCACGCAAAGCATCCAGATAGGGCGAGGCTTTTGCGCCTATTTTGCCCTTGCGCTCGCTATAGCTCAAAATCAAGGCATCACGCGCGCGCGTCGCTCCTACATAGAACAGGCAGGCTTCGCCACTGCTGTGCGCCGCCTCACCTTCGCACTCCGGCGGCAACATGCCCTCCGGCGGCAGCACGGGATCATGCCGGTGCGGCATGGGAAAACTATTTTTGAGCAGGCCAGGAAGATAGACTATAGGAAATTCAAGCCCCTTGCTGCCGTGAACCGTCATCACCCGCAGCGCGTTCGCTGCCTCCTCCTGCTCATCGCCGTTCTGAGTACGTTCACCGCTATCCTGACGTAGAGTTATCAGCAGACTGAGATATTCCAGAAAACCTTTCGCGCTCTCCATCAGATGCTGTGGCCCTGACAATGCCTTTTCTCGCATTGCAACTTCGTTGCTATCGACCATGCTACGCGCCAGATATTGCTGGTCATAATGGCGGGCCAGCGCCAGCAGCGCCATGTAGTCGCCCAGGTGCGCCCTTGCTATAGCGGTGGTGGAAACTTCACCGGCATCCTCAGCCATCAGCAGTGAGCGTACCAGCGCTGTCTCGATAAAGAGATACCGGGCTAGCAGTGACCACATGCCGCCGACGGTTGCGGTAACGCGCAGTATCTCGCTCAGGCGATGTAACGCTCGCTGCCCCTCGACGCTCACTGTGGCCGGAATCTCTTCGTGCCGCAGCAGTTCCAGTGGCGAGGTATGCCGCGCGTAGGCTGCCAACAATAAAGCCTCGACATCCTGGCGGCTCAGCGCGTGTTCGGACACACGAGCGGCGCGCAGCAGGCCCATCCCACTGCTATCCGCGTGCAGCAGTACAATAGACAGCACATCCTTCACATGTGACTGCTCTAGCAGCCCCCCATGTTCGACCACAGGAATGCCGTTACTCATGAGGGCGCGGCTGATTCTCTGCACCTGCGTGCGCGTGCGGCACAGAATCGCCATATCTTTGTAGGTATAACCCTGCCTCAGCCTGGCCTGGATATCGTGCAGAATACCGGTAATCTCGCAGACCTCGTCAGGCGCACTGGCTAGCGTGACACAGGTTTCCGTCACAGGCAAACGTACTGGCTGATTTTTGCTGGGGACATCATCTGGCTCAAGCACGCGGCAGCGAAAGGCTTCGGCAATCTCAACCAGATCGGGACGCGAACGATAGTTTCGGCTCAGTGGTAGGATCGTTGCTCCAGGGAAGTCCTCGCTAAATTTGCCGATATTGGCCGGGGAAGCACCTCTGAATCCATAGATGGCCTGATTCGGATCACCCACTACCCACACATTGCGCGCCTCTCCGGCCAGCATGCGCAACAGCACGCCGCTGGCGCGATTCATATCCTGAAACTCGTCCACTAAAATATGCTGATATATCTGCTGCTGTTCTTGCAGCAGTTCAGGATGTTCTTCCAGTAATCGCACTGCCAGCACGAGCAGGCCACCAAAATCGGTATCACCACGCTGCGCCAGCGCTTCTTCGTAAAGCCGGTATACCTCAGCAATCTCCAGTGCGCGTTCAGCCTGCTCAAGCTGCGCCTCACGTTTCTCTCCCTCTGGCATTCGCTGCGCCTTTACTACCATTGCTCTGGCCAATTGCGCGTAAGTTTCCGGCGACACCAGTTCATCCTTTGCCCGCGAGATGGCCTTGAGCATATCGGCAAAGTGGAGCGTGGGCACAACGAGATGCTGATAATGGCGCAAGGACAGGCGGGCAGAGATGCGCAGCAACGTACTATAGCCCTCGGCCTCGTCAACCAGCGTAAAATCCGCGCGCAGGCCAACCAGATCGCCATACTGCCGCAACAGGTCGGCACAGAAGGCGTGAAAGGTGCAGACATACGGCAACTGCTGCCCAGGCAATAGTGCCTGAAGCCGCTCTTCCATCTCTTGAGCTGCCTTGCGTGAGAAGGTCAAGGCCAGAATGTGGGCAGGTGCGACATGCAGCGTCTGAACTAAATATTCCACGCGCCCGATGAGCGTACTGGTCTTGCCGCTACCGGGGCCTGCGATCACGAGCGCTGGTGTCGGGGCTTCGATAGCCGCGCGCTGAAATTCGTCGTAATGCTTCTTTGATACTGTTGTCGCGTTCACGCCTGTAGCAGCTTGTGGACGCGCTACAGTGTTTCCGACAGTGGGCGAGGTGAAGAGCGAGGTCAGGCGATTGAGTAGTGCGGCCTGCGAGACGATGAAGTGTTCCGCCAGTTGCTGCGGCGGCATCTGTGCCTGGAGATAGAGCGCGCAGATACGCTCACGCGGCATCAGCAACTCCGCCGCGAAGGCATTGGCGGCCAGTTCGTGCTGGCTGCGCGGGTCGTAGGCATGGGCGCGACCGAGCCATTCCTGCACATATGCCTGCTCCACATCAGTTGCCAGATCATCCTGAATGTCGCGCACGGAACAGGGGTCGTCGCGCGTCGGCAACAGGCTGCGCTGCCAATGCGCGGTACCGATATCAGTAGCAGGTAGCGTCACCCCCAACTCAATCTGAAGCAGTTCAATGGCCTCGTTGCCGCGACAGTGCAGGATGGCATGTCCCAGTTCATGCGCCAGCGTAAAACGATGCAGCGACTCCGGCAAGCCCTGACACAGCCAGATCAGGTGTTCATCCTGATCGGGATCGATAAAACCATATGTGCCGTCGGGATGGTCGCCGGGCATAAAGCAGGCGATGTCCAGACCCAGCCAGTCCGCAATCTGCTCAACCGGCACGCAATCATCCTGCCAGTGTGGATGATCCTCTTTAAATAAACGTAAAACCAGTTGCGCGGCCTCTACGGCCTGCTCCTGTGGTCTACTGTATAAATGCTCACCCATATCATTTTCCTACCAGATAAAGCCGAAGACCACTCTATTATACACCAGGGCGATATATACCAGAGCGAGGGCAGGACAACCGCAAGGACACAGCCCCTACAATGATACCTTTCATACTTCACCCATTTTCATTGGAAGGGCATATCCTCGTATCTCCTCGCCCTGCTCTGGCCCACTTTGCTCTCTCTAGTCTTGGGCAGCGCCTGAGACTGTGCTACAATATAGTCAACATATCTATAAGGCTTATAGCGTCTGATGCTAGATGCAAAAGTTAAGAGAGAATCATGGAAGCAGAAGCAATTCTCACAACAGCGAAATCCAGTGCCGAACCGCCGCACAACTGGATTGTCTACCCTCTTCTGCGCGAGAAGGTGATACTCGGCATGCTGGGCTGGCTTGGCGGCATCATTATCGGCCTCGGACTCTTCTTGCTCGTTTTCCCCATTGTTGTACCAGACAATTATGTAGCTGGTATCGCACCCGCCATCGTCAGCACCATCATCCTGGGCCTGCTCCTCTTTACCGGCCTGGGCAGCCTGTACCTGCTGATCAGCGACCTGCTACGCCTCCGTGACGCCAGCAACCATATCATCGTCATCACACCGCAGGATTTCGTTAAGCAGGAGGGTAAAAAAATCGTGCATGTGCCGCTTAGCAGTGTACGCTATATCACCACGCGCGGTGTTCCTCAACCCGATAACACGGCAGAGCGCGATAGCTCAGTGAGCGACATGCCCAGCGCAGGAGAAAGCATGGCCGGTTTTCTGCTTGGACGCGGGCTTATTCCCACCGGACAACGCTGGAAACGCAAGCGGCGGCGTGGCCCTATCTCGCTGGCCTTTCTCGACACCCGCACCAACACGGAAGTAGTGGTGGTGAGAGATACTTCCTATGGCGATCTGCACGCCATCGCCGCCACATTGGAAGAATACGCCTCAGCGGCTCAGCCGATCATCCGTTCATAGGAGATCGTTAGACGTAGACCACGAGAAAACACACAGAGGGGGATCGGAGCTATGCTGCTCGCTATTGATATTAG
>DAOTVZ010000205.1:0-77978 GCA_034436045.1 Ktedonobacteraceae bacterium
CTTCGGGAGCCTTGTCGATCTGGTCGAAGGCGACATACTTGTTGCTGGGGTTCAGCGTCGCCAGGACTTTGGTGATCGCGGCGGTCAGCGTCGTCTTGCCGTGGTCGATATGCCCAATCGTTCCCACGTTTACGTGGGGCTTTGTTCGCTCAAATTTCTTCTTTGCCATGTTCTTTCCTCTGTTATACAGAACGTTGCGTCTTGCGCCTCGTCCGCGCAGCGGCAGGAGGCCGATAAACGTTATAAGGCATAGTGCAATGCATATGTGTCAGGGATGCACTTTTGCAATGGCACGTAATTACACACAAACGTAGCTAAACCATCCAGATGGATAGTTTGAAACCGCATGAAAGGGAACGGGAAGTCGGGCGGCCTGTTCCCTGACGCAGGCACCGCTCCCATTCAGATATGCAGTCTTGCGCGCTCTGTCGGACGTGATTGGTCACGTCCACGCGCTATGGCCCTTCCGAGTGCGACGGGTTTGTGGCCCGTGTTCAGGACTCGCAAGAGCCAGCAAACATCCTGCTTACCGACTACGTTTCGCGATGACTTCGTCCGCGATATTTTTCGGCACAGGATCGTAGTGAGAAAACTCCATTGAGTAGTTGGCGCGTCCACTGGTCATGGAACGCAGATCGTTCACATAGCCGAACATTTCAGCGAGGGGCACGTGGGCACGCACCACCTGTTGTGAACCACGGGTTTCCATACCGAGGATGGTTCCGCGTCGGCGATTGAGGTCGCCGATAATATCTCCATAGAACTCTTCGGAAGTGGTCACTTCCACCAGCATGACTGGCTCAAGCAGGATGGGGCCAGCTTTGCGAGCCGCCTCTTTAATGGCGAGCGAACCGGCGGTTTTGAAGGCCATTTCGCTTGAGTCTACTTCGTGATAGGAGCCATCGTAGAGGGTGACAACCACATCGACCATGGGGAAACCGGCGATAATGCCGTTCTCCAGAGTTTCGCGGATGCCCACTTCGACGGGTTTGATATATTCCTTTGGGATAACGCCGCCGACGATGGCGTTGATGAACTCGAAGCCCTTACCGCGCTCATTGGGGGCAACCCTGATCCAGACATCACCATACTGGCCATGACCGCCGGTCTGTCTGACATGTTTGCCCTGCGCCTGAGCCTCGCGCGTAATTGTCTCGCGGTAGGCCACCTGCGGGCGTCCTACATTGGCATCGACCTTAAATTCGCGGAACAAGCGATCCTGGATCACATCCAGATGTAGTTCGCCCATGCCACTAATAATTGTCTGTCCACTCTCTGGATCGGTACGCACGCGGAAGGTGGGGTCTTCTTCGGCCAGTTTGCCCAGGGCAATCGCCATCTTATCCTGGTCGGCGCGCGTCTTCGGCTCAATGGCGATATCGATGACGGGCGTCGGGAAGGTGATGGATTCCAGCAAGATGGGATGCGCTGCGTCACACAGCGTATCGCCGGTGAAGGTATTGCGGAGACCGACGGCGGCACAGATGTCGCCAGCGCGGATCTCGTCAATATCCTCACGGTGGTTGGCATGCATACGCAACAAGCGTCCGATGCGCTCCTGCTTGCCTTTGGTGCTGTTCAGCACGGCAGCACCTTTGGTCAGCGTGCCGGAGTAGACGCGCAGGTAGGCCAGACGACCAACAAAGGGGTCGGAGACGATCTTGAACGCTAGCGCGCTGAACGGTGCGTCATCGCTGACCTCGCGCTCAACCTCCTGGCCGGTATCAGGGTCGATACCCTTTGGACGGGGGATGTCGAGTGGCGACGGCAGATAGGCGACGACCGCGTCGAGCATGGCCTGCACGCCCTTATTTTTCAGGGCCGAGCCACAGAGGATAGGCACTAGCTTGCCCTGAATGGTAGCTTTACGCAAGGCTGCGACTAGCTCTTCCTTCGTGATCTCTTCGCCCTCAAGGTACTTGAGTGTCAATTCTTCGTCGGTTTCCGCCACGCGCTCGATCAGGTACTCGCGGTGCTGAGTGAACTCGGCCTCCATGCCGGTCGGCACCTCAGTGCGGTCCGACTTGGTGCCCAGGTCATCGGTAAAGATGACGCCTTGTTGCTCAATCAGATCAACGAACCCTTTAAAAGAGGCTTCACGCCCAATAGGGATTTGAATGGGGATGGGCACCGCGCCCAGGCGCTCACGAATCATATCCACAGTGCGCCAGAAGTCGGCCCCGATGCGGTCCATCTTATTGACAAAGCAGATACGGGGAACATTATACTTGTTAGCCTGCCGCCAGACGGTTTCAGATTGCGGCTCAACCCCGGCCACCGCGTCGAAGACAACGACGCCGCCGTCGAGAACGCGCAGCGAGCGTTCCACTTCTGCCGTAAAGTCCACGTGACCGGGCGTATCAATAATGTTGATACGAACGTCTTGCCAGAAACAGGTGGTGGCAGCCGCAGTGATGGTGATACCACGCTCCTGCTCCTGCGGCATCCAGTCCATGGTGGCCGCGCCCTCATGAACCTCACCAATTTTATGAATCTTCTTCGTATAGAAGAGGATACGCTCGGTTGTCGTGGTTTTGCCAGCATCAATATGAGCGATGATACCGATATTTCGTGTTTTTTCGAGTGGAAATTCTCTAGGCATGATATATTGTTACCAGCGATAATGAGCGAAGGCTTTGTTAGACTCCGCCATTCTGTGGGTCTCCTCACGTTTCTTAATGGTCGCGCCCTGGCCCGCAGCAGCGTCCATCAGCTCATTCGCCAGTTTCTCTGCCATCGAGTGCCCGGTACGGGCGCGAGCAGAGCGGATGAGCCAGCGCATTGCGAGCGCATTACCGCGCTCCCGGCGTACATCAACAGGAACCTGATAGGTCGAGCCACCGACACGGCGCGGCTTGACTTCAATGCTAGGGGTGGCATTCTTAATTGCCTGCTCGAACACGTCGAGCGGGGAGCGCTTCATCCTGGTTTCGATCAGGTCGAATGACTGATAGAGAATGCGCTCGGCCAGGCTGCGTTTGCCATCCACCATCAATTTATTGGTAAAGCGAGCCACGTTGCGACTCTTAAACTTTGCATCCGGCACATCAGGCCGACGGACAACTTTCCTACGTCTTGGCACTTTTCGCCTCCTGCTCTTTACAACGTGTATAAACATTGGCACGGACGGAACAAATCCCCGTTCCTACGGCATTCTGGCGTTATCAGACACCAGAAAAGGCGTCGATTCGATTGCGGTCTACGTGGCCTGCAATCTCCTACGGACGCCTGCACGCAGGTGCCTATCCAAACTCTGCTCGTTGCCTGTCGTCGTCATCAGCAACCCTCCGCTGGTTAGCGGAGGCAAGTTAGCGCGTCAGGAGGACACCCGACTCCCATCATGGCACGGGCCAATCAACCGTAGCAGCGGGCCGCGCACCCATGATGCGTGATTACCGACCTACCTGAAGGCGCTCAGGTGGTATCGGAGAGAGGTGCTTTCTTTCACATGCCTCTCTGAAGAGTTATTTCTTTCCGCCCTTTGCTGGAGCGGCCTGCTGTCCGGGTTTTGGACGTTTCGCCCCATACTTCGAGCGACCGCGACGACGCTTGGCGACGCCATCACTGTCCAGGGTACCGCGCACGATATGATAGCGCACACTCGGTAGGTCCTTCACGCGGCCCCCACGAATGAGTACAACTGAGTGTTCCTGTAAATTATGCCCTTCACCTGGGATGTACGCAGTGACTTCCATTTGATTTGACAAGCGAACACGGGCAATCTTACGCATTGCCGAATTCGGCTTCTTTGGCGTCATGGTACGGACCTGGGTACACACGCCACGCTTCTGTGGCGACCCACGCAGACGCGCGGTTCGGTTTTTGAGTGCGTTATATGAATACAGCAACGCAGGGGCCTTCACCTTTTTCTGCTTCGGCGTGCGCCCCTTTCGAATTAATTGATTAATTGTCGGCAAGGAAAGATCCTCCCTGTCCCTTCTTATCCTCTGCGCAGGAACGTGAGTCACGTTCCTTTCAATCACACATATGCGATTGCATATGTTACCACTCGCCGCCTTTACTGTCAAGAGTTAAACCGGCAAGTCAGGGCAATCGCAAAGAGCTATCAACTATAAAACAGCGACTGGGGCCAACCAGGGCAACCGCAAGAGTGGCCCCTACAATGACGGGATCGTTCTCACTCACCGTCATTGTAGGGATGCCTCTCGCGACTACCCTGCGGGCACTAGTCCTTATGGCTCCCGTCGTAACTTGCCCCATCGCTTTCAACCAGCGTGCCGGTAATCATGCCACCACCGACACCAGCCCCCACCGTCGAGGCGTGATTCATCACACCCACGCTGGTAGCACCGGCGAAGCGAGCCGCTGCAGCGGCAATTGCTTGCTGACGCGCGATCTGCTCGCGTCGCCGCTGCATGATACCAGAACCCGCCGGAATGAGCTTGCCGATGATGACATTCTCTTTCAGACCGACCAGATGATCGGTCTGCGCCTGTATCGCCGCCTCGGTCAGCACGCGCGTTGTCTCCTGGAAGGAGGCCGCTGCCAGGAAGCTATCCGTGTTCAGCGAGGCTTTCGTCACGCCAAGCAGCACGGTTGAGGCCGTCGCCGGTTCGCCGCCCTCGGCCAGCACGCGCGCGTTGGTGTCGGCGAAGACAAAGCGATCTACCAGATCGCTGGGCAGCAGGTCGGTGTCGCCCGGATTATCTACCTTCACACGGCGCAACATCTGGCGCACAATGACCTCGATGTGCTTATCGTGGATATAGACACCGGTATTGCGATAAACACGCTGCACCTCTTTGACGAGGTAGAGCTGCACAGCTTCGCGGCCCTGCACGCGCAAGACATCCTGCGGGTCACGCTGACCAGAGGTGATCGGTGTGCCGGCTTGAATCCTCTGGCCATCGGTGACGTTGAGGCTGCGCGACGCCGCAATCGGATAGGATCGCTCGTTGCGCTCCTCAAAGCGAATAGTCAGAACGCCTTCATTGACGACAGCTTCGCCCTCGGTGCGAGCGTGGACCGGCTGTGGCTCGACGCCGTTTTCCGGCGGCAGCATGGCGATGACCTGGTCTTTCAAGACATGATCGCCGTCATTGACGAGCAAGGTGCTACCCTGTGGCAACGGATACTCGTCGAAGAAGACGTTGGTTGAGACGACGCGGACGGTGCGCGCGCCGGTGTTCTCATCCTTAATGATCTCGACGACGCCATCGATTTCAGAGATTTCGGCCTTATCCTTTGGTACACGAGCCTCGAAGAGTTCTTCGACGCGCGGCAGGCCCTGCGTGATGTCACCCTGCGCGCCCGCGATACCGCCGGTGTGGAAGGTACGCATGGTCAGTTGCGTGCCAGGCTCACCGATGGATTGGGCGGCGATGATACCAACAGCCCCACCCACGCGCACCAGATGGTTGGCGGCAAGGTCGCGTCCATAACACTTGGCGCAGACACCACGTTTGGCCATACAGCCCAGCGGCGAGCGCACGCGCACGGCGGTGACGCCAGCGCTGATGAGTTCATCCACCATGTCATCGGTGAGTTCTTCGTTAACTTCGTATTCGAAATTCGGAATGGCTTCACCCAGCACACGCCCGATGAGGCGACCACGCATATTTTCGAGACCCATTTCCTTCGAGTCCTCGTCGGTGATGAGGATGGTTTCGGTGGTGCCGCAATCTTCCTCGGTGACGATGACATCCTGGGCTACGTCGATCAGGCGGCGCGTCAGGTAGCCAGACTCTGCTGTACGCAGGGCAGTATCGGCAAGACCTTTACGAGCGCCATGACTACTGATGAAGTATTCCAGGACGCTGAGACCTTCCAGGAAGTTGCCGCGCACAGGAATCTCGATGATGCGGCCCGACGGGCTGGCCATCAGACCACGCATACCGGACAACTGGCGAATCTGCTGGAACTTCGCTTTCGTTGCACCGGATTTGGCGATGGTGTAGATGGCACCAAAGGGGTCGAGGGTGGACTCGATCTGTTTGGTGATGACATCCTGGGCGTTGTTCCAGACTTCAATGGTCTGCTGATATTTTTCGTTACTGGTGATGAGACCTTCGCGGTACTGCTCCTCCAGTTCGGCAATCCTGGCATCAGCTTCGCGCAGAATCTCTTCCTTCGTCACCGGCACCTTAACATCGCTGATAGCGATAGTGACGCCGGCTTTGGTACCGTAGGAGAAGCCGAGGCGCTTGATCTCATCGGCCAACTCGACGGTTTTGACACGGCCATACTCTTTGAAGCACTCGGCCATGATCTGCTTCAAGTTCTCCTTTTTCATCGGATAGTTCTTGAAGCGCAGGCGCTCCGGCAGCACCTCGTTAAAAATGATGCGACCAACCGTCGTTGTGACCAGCTTGCCTTTGGCATTCATGGTCGCTTTAGCGGGCGGCGGCTGATCATAGACATCAACGTCACCGAGGCGTACTTTGATGGGGGCCTGTAGTTCGACAAAGCCTTGCTCGTAGGCCAGGAGAGCCTCGTTGATGTCGCTAAAGATGCGGCCCTCGCCCTTTTTGTCGGGACGATCCTGCGTCAGGTAGAAGCAACCCAGCACCATGTCCTGGCTGGCGGTGATAGATGGTTCGCCGTGTGCCGGTGAGAGCAGGTTGCGCGTAGACATCATGAACTGGCGCGCTTCATCCTGCGCCTTCTCAGAGAGCGGCACGTGGACGGCCATCTGGTCGCCATCGAAGTCGGCGTTGAAGGCCGAGCAGACGAGCGGATGCAACTGGATGGCGCTACCCTCGACCAGGACAGCCTCAAAGGCCTGAATGCCGAGGCGGTGCAGCGTCGGCGCGCGGTTGAGCAGGACAGGGTGGTTTTTGATGACCTCTTCGAGGACATCCCACACCTCCGGCTTGACACGCTCGACGAAGCGCTTGGCGCTCTTGATATTGTGCGCGAAATTCTGCTCGACCAGCTTGCGCATCACAAAGGGCTTAAAGAGTTCCAGCGCCATACGCTTGGGCAGGCCACACTGGTGCAGCTTAAGATCGGGGCCAACCACGATCACTGAGCGACCGGAGTAGTCCACGCGCTTGCCGAGCAGGTTCTGGCGGAAACGCCCCTGTTTGCCCTTGAGCATATCCGAGAGGCTCTTGAGTTTATGGTTGCCGGAACCGGCCACAGCGCGGCCACGGCGGCCATTGTCAATCAGGGCGTCGCAGGCCTCCTGCAACATGCGTTTTTCATTGCGAATGATGATCTCCGGCGCACCGAGTTCCAGTAGCCTCTTCAGACGGTTGTTGCGGTTGATGACGCGGCGGTAGAGATCATTCAGGTCAGAGGTGGCGAAGCGGCCACCATCGAGCTGAACCATCGGGCGCAGGTCGGGCGGCAAGACGGGCAATACGGTCAGAATCATCCATTCTGGCGAAGTGCCGGACTTGCGGAAAGCCTCGACGACCTTGAGGCGCTTGGTAGCCTTCTTGCGGCGCTGACCAACGGTTTTATTGATTTCTTCGCGCAGCTCGGCGGCAAGCTTGTCGAGGTCGATGCCGCGAATAAGTTCGAGGACGGCCTCGGCCCCCATACCGGCACGGAAGATGTCGTTCTCCTGGAAGGCTTCTTTCAGTTCGCGGTAGCGGCCCTCCTGCAAAAGGTCCATGCGCTTCAAGCCTTCGAGTTCGCGGCGCAGTTGTTCAAGACGCTGCATGGCCTCTTTGCGCTCGCGCTCAAGCTGAGTCTGCGCGGAGTCGATCTGGTTCTGGTAGTCCAGATTGAGACGCTCGGCGTCGCGCTTGCTTTCGGACTGAGCGAGTTCGATTTCGGCGCGGGCCTGTTCGACGATAGCGTTGCGGGCCGCTTCGGCGATGCGCTCAAGGATATCCAGATGGCGCGGCGTGACGGTATCGCCTTCTTTGACAATCACCTGATCGGTGGGCGGATAGATGATATCATCATCGGCCACCATGCCCATCAGTTCACGCAACTGGGCGCGCGTCTCCGTCTCGGCGACTCTGGCGGCTTCAAGGTCCTGCTCGCGGCGCTCCTCGATCTCCTGGCGGTCGGCGGCGGAGAAGCGATTTTCGGCCTCGCGGATGGCATGGTCGCGCTGCTCACGCAGGCGGTTAATGCGCTCAAGCACTTTGCCGTCAATATCCTGTTCGAGTGCGGCCATGTCTTGATCAATACGCATTAACTCGCGCTGACGCGCCTCCTCGTCCACGTGAGTGACGACGTAGAGGGCGAAGTAGAGGATGCGCTCCAGGTTGCGTGGCGAGAGGTCGAGCAGAAGGCCGATGCGGCTGGGCGTGCCCTTAAAGTACCAGATGTGACTGACGGGCGAAGCCAGCTCGATGTGACCCATGCGCTCGCGGCGCACTTTGGAACGTGCAACCTCGACACCGCATTTGTCACAGACGATGCCCTTGAAGCGAACACGCTTGTATTTGCCGCAGTAGCATTCCCAGTCTTTGGTCGGGCCAAAGATGCGCTCACAGAAAAGGCCATCTTTTTCGGGCTTTAAGGTGCGATAGTTGATGGTTTCCGGTTTCGTGACTTCGCCATAGCTCCAACTGCGAATCTGGTCGGGGCTGGCGAGGCTGATACGGATAGCGTTAAAATCATTGACTTCGAGCATGCTACCTCCTAAGGGGCAACTCCGGCAGGGCGACTGCGAGGGTACGCCCCCACCCTGGATGGGCGGGGTAGGGGCGTACCCTGCGGTCGCCCTGTCACCCCACTCCTAAATCGGATGTGTTATTGATCTCCTTCGAAACCGGACAGGTTGATACCCAGTTCGGGCATGACATCATTGGAAGTGTCTTCAACAAACTGGATTTTCTGGTCGTCTTCGTTGAGCACCTCGACGTTGATGCCGAGGCTCTGCAATTCTTTGACCAGAACCTTGAAGGACTCTGGCACACCAGGCTCCATGATGTTTTCGCCCTTGACGATAGCTTCATAGGTTTTGACGCGACCTACCACGTCATCCGATTTGACGGTTAGGATTTCTTGCAAGATGTTGGCGGCCCCGTAGGCTTCCAGCGCCCAGACTTCCATTTCGCCGAAGCGCTGACCACCGAACTGAGCCTTACCACCGAGCGGCTGCTGGGTGATCAGGCTGTATGGGCCGGTGGAGCGGGCGTGAACCTTGTCTTCGACGAGGTGGGCCAGCTTGAGCATATAGGTATAGCCGACGGTGACCGGGTTGTCGAACGGCAGGCCGGTGCGACCATCGAACAGTTGTATCTTGCCGCTTTCGGGCAGACCGGCGCGACGCAAGAACTCTTCAATATCCTCTTCGGTCGCGCCGTCGAAGACTGGAGTGGCGATTTTGAAGCCGAGAACGCTGGCCGCCCAGCCCAGGTGTGTCTCCAAAATCTGGCCGATGTTCATGCGGTGCGGCACACCTAATGGATTAAGAATGATATCTACCGGCGTGCCATCGGGCAGGAAAGGCATATCCTCGATGGGCAAGACGCGCGAGATGACGCCTTTATTGCCATGCCGTCCGGCCATTTTGTCGCCCGCGCCGATCTTGCGCTTCTGCGCAATGCTGACACGCACCAACTGGTTAACGCCCGGCGGTAGCTCGTCGCCGTTCTCACGCGAGAAGACTTTGACTTCGACAACCTTGCCACGCTCGCCATGTGGGACGCGCAAAGAGGTATCCTTGACCTCGCGGGCCTTTTCACCAAAGATAGCGCGCAGGAGTTTCTCTTCCGCCGTCAGTTCGGTTTCGCCCTTCGGCGTGATCTTGCCAACGAGAATGTCCTGCGGGCCGACCTCGGCTCCAACGTAGATGATACCGCGCTCGTCCAGATTTTTGACACCCTCCTCGCCCACGTTGGGGATATCGCGCGTGATCTCCTCCGGGCCGAGCTTGGTATCGCGGGCATCGACTTCAAACTTCTCTATATGAATAGATGTGAAGAGGTCTTCACGGACAATGCGCTCGCTGATGAGAATTGCGTCCTCGAAGTTGCCACCCTCCCAGCTCATAAAGGCGACCAGAATGTTCTGACCAAGAGCTAGTTCGCCGTTCTCAGTGGAAGAACTATCGGCGATGACCTGACCGGCAGCAACGTAATCGCCCTTTTTGACAATTGGACGCTGGTTGATGCAGGTGCCGTTGTTGGAGCGCACGAACTTGCGCAACCGATAGGTGTGCAACTCGCCCTGGTCATCCAGCACCTGGATAGCGCGCCCGGTGGATGAGACGACTTCGCCGGCGGTCTGGCTAACAATGACCTGGCCAGAGTCGATAGCGACCTGGCGCTCCATGCCGGTACCACAAATGGGCGACTGCGGACGCAACAGAGGCACGGCCTGGCGCTGCATGTTGGCACCCATAAGGGCGCGGTTCACATCGTCATGCTCCAGGAACGGAATCAGGGCCGTTGCCACGCTCACTGTCTGGCGCGGGGAAACGTCCATATAATCGATGTTGTCGGCGCTCTCCATGACGAACTCACCCTGGTAGCGGGCCAAAACACGCTCGTTGACAAACTCATTGCGCTCATCGAGCTTGGCGTTGGCCTGCGCGATCCAGTAGTTTTCTTCGTCATCGGCGGTGTGATATTCCACCTCATCAGTGACGAAGGGTTTGATGGATACCAGTGTGTCGCCCAGGGCACGCGAGAGTTTGGCGAAAAGTTCCTCGTCAATGCGAACACGGGTGCGCGCTTTAATGAGAATTTCGCCGTTTTCGTCCTTGACATCCTCACGCGGACGACCGTAGATGCCACGAAATTCGCGCCCGATGAGACGCCGGTCGTTGGCCTGCAAACGTTTGTAGACCTTGCGATAGGGCGTCTCGATGAATCCATAAGGGTTGATCTGCCCATACGTGGCAAGGTTGCCGATGAGGCCGATGTTAGGGCCTTCCGGCGTCTCGATAGGGCAGATGCGGCCATAGTGCGACTCGTGAACGTCGCGGACTTCAAAGCCAGCGCGGTCACGCGAGAGGCCACCGGGGCCGAGGGCCGAGAGACGACGCTTGTGACCGATCTCGGCCAGGGCGTTGACCTGGTCCATGAATTGCGAGAGCTGGCTACCACCAAAGAACTCACGCATGGCGGCGACGACGGGCCGAATATTAATGAGCGCGTTCGGGGTAGCCTGACCAGGCTCCTGAATGCTCATACGCTCCTTGACGACGCGCTCCATGCGCAGCAGGCCAACACGGAACTGTGATTGGATCAGCTCGCCGACGCAGCGGACACGGCGGTTGCCGAGATGGTCAATGTCGTCGGGACGCCCGTGCCCGTTATTGAGAGCGACGAGGCGACGCACGATATTGACCAGGTCGTCCTGAGTCAGAATACGCTGGCTCTGCGGGATGGCGAGATCGAGTTTGCGATTCAATTTATAGCGACCGACGTTGCCAAGATCGTAGCGACGCGGATTAAAGAACAGGTTTTTGACCAGCGAGCGCGCGTTATCAATCGTAGCGGGATCGCCGGGACGCAGTTTTTTATACAGTTCGAGCAGAGCATCATCCTCGCGCTTGACAGGATCACGGTCGAGGGTGGCCTGGATATAGCGCACGGTGGGGTCATTATCGACATCTTTGAAGGCGTCGAGAATGCCCTGGTCGCTGGCAAGGTCCAGTTCCTCGATATGCCAGGCCTCTTTGGCGAGGCTGGCGATGGCACGCAGGAGCGTCGTGACCGGCAACTTGCGCTTACGGTCGATCTTGACGGTGAGCAGGTTTTTGTTGCTGGTCTCGAACTCCAACCAGGCCCCGCGCGCAGGGATGAGTTTAGCGGCGAAGAGTTTTTTGCCGGTGGCGACATCCTCGTCGGCGGTAAAGTAGACGCCGGGAGAGCGTACCAACTGGCTGACAACGACGCGCTCAGCGCCGTTGATGATGAAGGTCCCCTCTCTGGTCATGAGGGGGAAATCGCCCATGAAGACGTCCTTCTCGATGATTTCGCCGGTTTCTTTATTGATGAGGCGAGCTTTGACCGTTAAAGGTGCAGCGTAGGTAGCGTCACGGTCGCGGCACTCATCCTCACTATATTTAGGTTTGCCGAAAGGTTCGGGGGGCACGATAAATTCAAGGCTGAGATTCTTGCCGGTGAAGTCCTCAATCGGGGAAATCTCCTCGAAGAGTTCGCGCAACCCTTCCTTTTTGAACCACTCAAAGGAGTCGAGCTGGATCTGGATCAGGCCGGGCATAGGGCGGATGTCAGGAATGCGTGCGAAAGACACGCGCTCTGGCAGCGCAACGGCCCTGGTGGTAACAGCCATAGGTTAGTGTTCTCCTCTCAATGATGGGCGGCATGTCCAACTGCGTGGAGGCCGTCCCTGGCTCGTAGAGGAAGCCAACAAAGACATGCAGAACCATGTCCCTGCATGGACGTGTTTGATCACACCCCGATTGATCGGATGTGATCAATCAGGAAGCGATTTATCCCGTCCATAAGCAACAGAAAAATGAGATAACTTGAGATTAATGCTTCAATAATGCTTGCTTTGAGAAACGGCTTATGACAAGAAAAGTAACCGCTTGCTGATCTCACAGGCGGTTACTCCTATTCTTTAATAAAAAGCGAAACGCGCGCCAATTACTCCGTCAGAAAAAACGTCCACACTGGCCCCCCTTCCACACACTAAGACGCGAACAACAGCCTTAAATGAAAACAACGAAAACACTCCTTTATTCCCTGCCGCACTGCGAGCAGACAGAATGAAGCAGCTAAAATGGTTTTCTACTATCGAATTGTACCCTGGCGGGTTGAAGCATACACTTCACGTGGTTTATTGCTGTGTCAGTGTCCTCACACTCTGCGGGGAATAACGCCTGGCATGTGTATCGCAGTATCAGATTTCGGCCCATGCTCCCGTCACATTATCAGTATCGTTACCTCAACTGACCTGCCGTCTCTGGCAAGTAGCAATTATACACTCGCCATAACGCCCTGTCAATACCTTTATAGGGCAATTTTCAAAAATTTACGAATTCTCTCTTGCCCCGATGATGTTTTTGTCCTCGGCGTCATATTTCTACAATCAGCCGGGCGAGCGCCCTTTTGCTATTAGCTTGTGTAATAGTCTCTCTGAAAGAAAGAGGCCGATTGTTACAAAATAAAATTAAAAATCTATTTTACTGCTAGATTGTAAGAGTATATTTTTGATAAATGAATGATGCTGACCTTGACTTTTACTGTTGTATCGGGTACATTCATTGGCGTAAGCGAAATCTCGCACGTGAGATTTTCGGGGACGTTAAAAGTCGAACAACACAGAACACCAACGTGAGAAGGAGTATTCCAGCTATGACGAACGTGTATGAGTATGCCATTGAATTGGCCGATGATGAACTGAGTGATGTAGTCGGTACTGGCGGATATGGTGCATACGGTGTTGGTGGATGTGGTGTTTGTGGTGCGGCGGCTATTCCGGCTGTAGTCAATATCCCAGCAGTAACAACGATTCCTGTTGCTGCTGCCCCCAGTGGTCCCTACATTAATGCTTTGGATGCCTCAAGTCAATCAAGCACTGCCTACAATGTAGGTCTCCAGAACAGCAATGCAGTTAAGAGTTCGGTCTTCACAATGATCAACTAATGGTGCATGATAGTGTATGTTAGATTTAATTCTAACATACACTATTGATCTGTATGCTATCTATATCAGATAGTATACAGTATACACACAGAGCCATTTGTTGATAGCAGTTCCATACCTGATTGATTTCCATGATCGGCGCGACTTTTTGTTGCATCATGCCGCACTATGTCGCGCCGTACCGCAACCTGGCACGTAAGGTGTGCGGGAATAGAGCATAGAGCATCCTCTTTTCAAAGAAGGAGATCACAACCCATGTTTGACTTTGCAATTGAGCTTACCGACGAGGAATTACAGTCAGTGAGTGGTACCCAGGCCTTTGCCGGTACAGGAGTTGGTGGATATGGTATGGGGACGGCAGCAGGGGCAGGTCTGTACGGTATTGATGGTTTTGCTCTGGCAGGTGGGCTTCCTGCCCTGGGTTCTGGTATCGGGGGCCTCGGACTCGGTGGTTGCGCCGCAAATAGCGGGCCTTACATCTTCGCGCATAATCATTCGGCGGCCTCCAGCCTCGCCTACACTACCAGTCTCAGGCAGAGCCAGACCGCCAGCCATAGCGTGTTTACGATGATTGGCTAACGGCATAAACGAGCCGGAGAAGCGTGTGTACGCCTGTTTTCTGCGTACACACGCCCCTCTCTTTCAAAGTGTACAAAGAGACATTAGCAGGAAAGTGAGCTGTGTGAGAATGACACATGACTATGCCGTTCTGAGCCTGCCGGAACTTACCGACAAGGAGCTAGCAGCAGTTCTCGGCGGCAACGTAGCCGGAGCCGCTGCGCTGGGCAGAGCCGTTGGTCTGGGTAATGCCGCCGACCTGAGCAGAAGTGCAGTTTCGGCCTACGGCGGAGCAGGCGTGACCACCTTCGCAGGTGTCAACCTCGCCCCCGTGATTACCCGCTTGACTAACACAGTGGGTGCAGATGTTGGCCTCGACCTGGCCATCGCGGTGCGACCGACCGCCAATACGAATGCGCTAGTGCAGATTGGTTAAAGAAGGATCGTTTCCAGGCGCTATCACAATGGGGGACACAACGAGCGACCACTCCTGGCCGTTCGTTGTGTCCTCAACACACGATGAACAATTTTCTTCTCTCAGCAAAGCATGGCCCGAAAATTGAAGCTGTGATATAATAGGGTCATTATTGGCGACTGGCGGAGAGAGGATTTTGCATGTATGGCAATGTTTGAAAGCTTATCGAAACGTCTCGAAGGGATTTTTACTAATTTAAGTGGGCAGGGTAAGTTGACCGAAGAGGATGTCAACGCCGCCCTGCGCGAGGTGCGCCTGGCTTTGATTGAGGCCGATGTGAACCTGCGCGTGGCTCGCCAGTTCGTAGAGCGGGTGAAGCAGAAGGCCATTGGAGCCGATGTCATGGGCAGTCTCTCGCCAGCACAGCAAGTACTTTCTATTGTCAACGAAGAACTCATCGAGGTGCTTGGCGGCACCGATGGCAAAAATAAACTCGATCTCGGCGGCCCTCCCCCCAATGTCATCATGCTCGTGGGCCTGCAAGGCTCCGGCAAAACCACCATGGCGGCCAAGCTGGCGCGCTTCCTGCTCAAACAGGGCCAGCGTCCCCTGATGGTGGCCGCTGACATGTATCGCCCCGCCGCCATCAACCAGCTCAAAACGCTGGGCAAGCAGATTTCCGTGCCGGTCTACTCCGAGCCGATGGGGGCCGACCCCGTTGATATCTGTCTCCACTCGCTCACTTACGCACGTGAACAGGCCAGTACCGTCGTAATTCTGGATACAGCGGGTCGCCTGAACATCGACGAGCAGATGATGGGCGAAGTCAAACGTATTAAGGAGCAGGTTCATCCACGCGAAATTCTGCTTGTGGCCGATGCCATGACCGGTCAAGAAGCGGTGCGCGTAGCCGATGACTTTAATAAAGCCCTTGGCCTGACCGGCATGATCTTAACTAAGATGGATGGCGACGCCAGAGGTGGCGCAGCGCTCTCCATTCGCTCGGTGACGGGCGTGCCGATCAAGTTCATGGGCGTTGGCGAAAAGTTAGATGCACTGGAACCCTTCTACCCGGAGCGCCTCGCCTCGCGTATCCTGGGTATGGGCGACGTTCTCTCGCTGATCGAGCGAGCACAGGAGACGATTGACGAGGAAGAGGCGCTCAAGACGCAGGCCAAACTCAAGCAAGGTAAGTTCGACCTGGAGGATTTCCTTAGCGCTATGCGCCAGTTGAAACGCATGGGGCCATTGCGCTCTGTGTTAGAGATGCTTCCAGGTGCGAACAAGCTGATGGCAATGCCGGAGATGGAGGAGGCACTGGAAGGCGATCAACTCAAGTACGTCGAGGCCATTATTCTCTCGATGACACGTGAGGAGCGGCGCAATCCCGATATTATTAACGGGAGCCGTCGCAAGCGTATCGCCAACGGCAGTGGCACCAGCGTGCAGCTTGTCAACCAACTACTCGAACAGTTTAATGAAATGCGCACCATGATGCGCCAGCTTACCACCGGCAAGGGTCAATACGCCCAGCTCGCCCGCCAGTATATGGGCAGCGGTGGCATCCCTGGCGTACCCGGTTTGCCGGAGGGCACGCGCGTACCGACAATGCCTCATCCCCCGCGTGGGAAGAAGACAGGCAAGGCGGCTCGCAAAGAAAAGCGCAAACAGAGAGCGAGAAGCGGAAGGAGATAATCCTCCTATGCTAACAACACAGCGGTCTACGTGGAAGATGGGAACAGGACAGTCGCTTGTAACTGTCCTGTTCCTGCTTAGTCTGCTCTTGACACTGAGCGCCTGCGGCAATACTAGCTTGCAACAACAGGCCAGTCAGGAGAAAGTGCAACTCGATAATTTACTGCACCACGCGCTCGCTATTGGCGTTCCTGTGATGCTGCTACAACCTGTGCAACGCCAGGAGCAGCAGCTAGCACAGACCAGAGCGCCTTTCAGCCTCTTTAACACTCAGCCCATCGACGACTATTACCGCAATCTCACCGCGCGCTATCGCCAGTTGCTGATACAGACGCAAGGCATCATTGACACAGCTATCCAGCAAGATCAGGCCCTGGCCCAGAATGCCCTGCAGGAATTTCATACTGCATTGCAGCATCAACAGAGCAATCATCTTCCTGTCCAGCAATTCGCTCAGCAGTTCAGTCAGCAACAGCAGGCCCTCGCGCACGCCACGACGCCGCTGCAATATAACGTGATCAGCCAGCAGGCCACCACCACGACACAGGCTCTCGATCTGTTGCAGAACGACGCCGCTCTGCTGGCCACCTTCCATACCACCATTCAGCAGATGCAGCAGGCCCGCCTGGATGTTACCGCCATGCAAATGCAGTATCAGAACGATCAGCAACTACTGGCACGTGGCAGACTCCCCGCCGATTTCCAGCAATTGCAGACGCTCCTCAATGCACAATATCTGCAAGCAGTGGTCACCAGCCGGGCAGCGCTCCCCTTCGTCATGAACGCCAAACTGCAAGAGCTGGTAACGCAGGTGAATCGGCTAAAAACCTACGGCATCAGCGCCAACACTGTTAGCACCTATCAGCAACAGGTGCAAACTGCTCAGCAGATGATGACTAGCACCAGGACGCTGAGCGAATATCAGCAGTTCGCCCATCTGGTCGATCAGGCGCTATCCTCGATGCAAGAACTGCTGGCGCAGGGCGAAGCTGCTTACCTGGTCAACCAGTTCCATCAAGAAGTAACAAGCTGGGGCCAGGCCCACGAGTACCACGATTCTTATAATAATACCAACTACGTGCTGGACGCAGGCTACATGAGCCAGGGTATCGGCTCCGACCTGGACGCTGCCTTATCCTATGCACAGACCCCCGCCGATCTCCAGAACGTGGTAGACGAGGCCCAGAACGCGCTCTTCAACCTGCACATGATGGAACAGGATTACAGCGATAAGACGCCATACAACCAGGTGCATGCCACAGACCTGCAAATGCTGGCCCACTACAACCTGCAAAATCAGCAGGTTCTGATGATTTCGCTGGTCGAGCAGGCCATGCGTGTCTATCAGAATGGCAAACTGGTCAACGCCTTCCAGGTTACGAGCGGGCGCAACGAGTTACCCTCGCTCCCCGGCGTCTGGCCCACACTGGAGCGGCTCTCGCCAACGACTTTTATCTCACCGGACCCGCCCGGCTCACCCTACTGGTATCCCAATACACCGATCAATTATGCTATCCTCTATCATACCGGCGGCTACTTCGTGCATGACGCCTGGTGGCGTGTCAACTTTGGTCCCGGCACGCAGTTCCCTCACTATGATACCGGCGGCGACGAAAGCTTTGCAGGTGACGGCAGTCACGGCTGCATCAATATGCAGGAAGATCAGGCGGCCTGGGTCTACAGCCACACCAATTGGAACACGATCATCGTCATTTATTAAGATTTTTACCAAAGTATACCATATCGTTTATTCTATACATGCAGAATAAACGATATGGTATACTTTGGTAAAAATCTCATATAACGCTCATTATACCCGCCCTTGACGAGCTTTATCAGTTGCGTTATCTTCATATAAGGGTTGTTTTCACGACGTTGCTGCTTGCGCGACAAGGATGACGCCTATGGCCTGGCACATGACAACGCTCGGCTTCCTGGTTTCCACCGAACAGGATTTCCGGCACTACGTTTATCAGACAACCGAATTTGGTGAGAAGATCGAGAGTCGCAACGGTTCCTACACCTGCTGGACGCCCGGCGCAGGTATCGAACTATGGGCGCAGACCAACCTGCACCGCCGCCTTCTGGGCATGAATCCGCATTTTCGGGGCCAGAGCAGCGTGCGAGTGCAGATCACGGGCCGCATTCCACGCTACGAATCCAGCATTCTCGACGGCGCTTTTTACGGCTGGGCCTGTCCTTCCCCCATCGGCAGCAACGACCAGCTCCATGTTCCATTCATCTTCGACGTACCCGACTACGATGTCTATGACTGGGTACACATCCCCTGTACCACGCGCGTCCAGCTTGCTGCCTTCGCCATTCAGGCGCGCTGCTTCTCCGACGAGGAGCGCTACTATACCGCCTTCATCAACGAGGAACATGGCCAATCCCTGCTGACCTTCACGCCGCGCAAGATGTTCACGCCCAATGGCCGCGTGCGACCGGCGCGCGCCGAGGCCACCATCTCGGCGCGCGTGCTGAGCGCCGAGATGCTCACCAATCCGGTTACCTGGCAAAAATTCTATTGCGCCAGACTTCTCACCCTGCTCGGCGAGCTGGACATGGTGGCCGATCCCCAGATGGTGCTGGGTCGCCTGGCTGCCGGTGCCATCATTCAAGGCGACTTCTGGCTCTCCGGCAGATTGTTGGATAGATACTAATTATCTCTACCCGACAGACAACGTGGATAGCGAGCAGGGTAAGCACAGTCTAGCTGTAACCATCTTCCCTACGGGTGGGAAGGGAGCGTGAGAGCCAGCCGCGCCTCTTCTTCCGTCTGGGCTGCAAAAATCGCCTTTACGATCTGCTCTAACTGATCAGGGTCTTCAATGGAGCGTCCCACCTGCTCCGCCTGCTCCTTCAGGGCGGGAAACAACCGCCTGACGGCCAGCATCAGCGAGGCCCGCCACGTCTCTCGCTCCCCTTCCTCCAATCCCTTCTCCAATCCCTTCTCCAATCCCTTCTCCAATCCTTTCTCCAATCCCTCCTTCAATCCTTTCTCCAATCCCTCCTTCTCTGCTTTCGCTTCAGCTTCATGATACATTTCCCAATAGGCCCAGGACTCTTCGAGGATATCTTTGAGCATACTAAATCTCCTTCTCAGCCATGCCCGCTCGCTCTCTTGTTTGAAGACCAGCGCCGCAATAGCGTAAGCGACCGAATATAAATCTTCTTTGTGGGCTGCCTTTAAGCTCGCCAGCATGTCCTCCACCGTCTCGTGCGTGGCTCCATCTCTGGTCAGGGGCAACAGGGGCAATAAACCTTCTAACCCCGGCTGCTTGAGCCTCTCCGCAGGCACCTCCCACAGTTTCACGTTCCGGTAAAAAAAGGCATGGACGACGGTGCCATCCGGCAAAGATACGATATGTGGTGGCTCTACGATTCCTTCATCTGGTAACAAGTATAGAGCAAACGAGGCCACTTTACAATTGTAGGCTTGCATGGCATAGACATTATACTCCCACATGCGTTGGCCCATGTCGGGGTCATGTTTGCGTTGAAATTCCAGATGCAGAATAAGCTCGTACTCAAACCACAGGATTTTCAGCAAGATATCCGCGAAAAGGGTACGCTGACTCTTCAGTTCTTTATCCAGTAAGGCAACGAATTGTGCCTCCTTAAAGAAGAGCGAGACAAATGCCTGCGGATTGGCTCCTACCAGCGTCTTTGTCAAATCATCCCATTGACCCATACTTAGACCTCTCTTCTACGCAACAATTTCAGTTTGTCAGCAACAATGTTCCGTTCTGCTGCCATACCCGCTGACGTGGAGTTGGGGACAAACATCTCGTCAATGATCCGTCCATCAAGCTCAGAAGGTATTGGAAGCTGCATAGCATGCAAAATAGTTGGCACGAGATCATAAATTTCTGCGGCTTGCCCCTGGATACCGGCGCGAATGCCTGCCCCCCAGGCATAGAGAACACCATCTTTATGGTGTGTGCCATACAAATGATGCTCGCGCAACCAGCACTGTGGTTGGCCCAGTGACGGCGTAAAGGTATAGCCCTCGGTGGGCAAGAGCAGCAGATGCTCCTCCTGTGGCGCGAACGGCCCATATCCAAAAATCTCTGTGCCGTATATAGCGGCGATTACCGGCTCTCCGCGCACGGGATCGACCAGCGCCGTCAGTTCGCCGCGTAGATCGGCGATGCGTTGTGTGGAACTCGTATCCGTGATACAGAGATCGGCAAAGGCCGCCGAGGAACATGACCAGGAGGCCACGCTCACACCCGCTGCCACTTGTTCCTGGCGCGTCAAATAAGGTTTGACGCGCGTTAGCGCCTGGCCCTGGCGATGCGAGAGACGCAGTTTGAGCGCACGACCATAATCGAGCAGGCCGAGGCTATTGAGTGCGTGTTTACCCATTGCCGTTAGCACATTGCGGTAATAAGAGGCCCTCTGGCTGTGTCGGAACCAGCCGCGCCGCCAGAGGTATTCGTTGATGGCGAAGCGCGTATGCGCACCCTGAAAGCCGTGATCGGAGACAACAAAGAGCATGCCATTATCGCCAAGATATGACCACGCCATGCCGAGCGCCTCGTCCAGCAGTTGGTAATAGCGCAACACATCCGGTCGCTGAGCCTGTACAGCCTCCCAACACAGGTGTTGCAGGTAGTCAGCGGCGCAAAAGGTGATGAATGTGAAGTCCCAGGGCTTCTCCGTGAGCAGATACTGTATGGCCTTGATACGCTGCTCCAGCACCTGCACTGCCGCCTGCGCCGGAGTGAGCCGTCCCTGCACGACTGCCGTCACATCGACATCGACGCGATAATCGGGCACATGTGTAAGCAACTCTGCACGCAGCGCGGCGGGATAGGTGAAATTGCCACGCTCGCTTGCCCCTTGAATACCACTGAGCAGCACGCCACGCACAGCTTCGGGAGGGTAGGTCAGCGGCACATTGACAACGATGACTGCTTTGCCGTACTCGCTCAGCATGTTCCAGATGGCAGAACCGCCCCGTCGGCGCGTCACCAGTCGTCCCTCACCCTGCTCATCATACAGCCAGAAATCATACACACCATGTTTTGCCGGTTTCAGCCCCGTCACCAGCGACATCCAGGCCGGTGGAGTGAGCGGCGGATACTTCGATTCCAGAATAGCGGAAAAGCCTTCGCGTTGTAATGCTTGAAAGTGCGGTAGATAGCCCGCCTGCATCATAGGTTGCAGCACGCGAAAGGCCAGACCATCCACACCAAAGACCAGTACACGCATCTTACTCCTCCTTTGCCAGTTCGAGCTGTTGCCAACGCAAACGTCCTTTGAGCGCGGACATCCTGCTCTGTATCGCCGAGCACAGGTTTAGCAAGCGCATTCCCCAGCGAACACAGTGGTTCCAGAACAGGTTGTGCGTCACTAGCACATAATGTTTGTAATACTCCTCATTGGCCCATTGACGTTTGGCCTGACTGCCCGCGCCTGCCGTCAGGTCTACCCAGGTAATACCCTGCGACATCGCGTATTGCAGACTAGCCTTCGTGGTCAGCATCATCACGCTGTAGCGACCCCAGGCCGGATCAAAGCCGGAAAAGTACAGCGACATACCATCTCCCTCGAAGAGCAGAAGTTGCATGGCTACCACCTGCCCATCCACGATCATACGCGCCAGGGCCACTCGCCGCTGCCAACTCAGCATCGTAGCAATGAGCAGCATAAAGGCGCGACTGGTCGCGCTGGCGAAATAATCGCTATGGCGTTTCATGTTCATTGCGTGTGCGCGCTGGCGATGCAGCAGAAACAGTTGTGGCAACGCAGCCAGGATGGCTTCAGGTGAGGTCAGAATCTCTACGTGTGCCATGCGCCCTTCGCGCAGCAGACGATTGCGATAGCGAGGTAGATTGCTACGCAGATTTTTACTGAGCGCGCGTTGATAGGTCGTCCAGTCGGATGGAAGACGAATGGCAAGCCAGCCCATGACGGCACGGGTTATCAGATGCCAGCCCTGTTCATGCACATACGCTCTGATTGTCGCGCTAAGGTCGGCAGGCGTGTGGGCCAGCGCTAACACATCCCACTGTCCCCGTTGCTCCGCAAGATATGCCAGACCATGACACATACCGACTTGCTCGTAGCCCGGCACGAATAACGGCCCAAGTGTGTCTGTCAGCGCACCGTGTCCCTGGCCGAGCCAGCGTAGCACACGCAAACGCAACGGGCCACAGCGATAATGCTGACAATACATCGGCAGCACGCCAACCAGCGTGCCCTCCTGCTCGTAGAGCAGCAAGACCCAGAGTTGTGCGCCGCCCTTATTGTTATCAGCATCGACAAAAATGTGCCACCACGTCGTCAGCCAGTCGAGGCGCTGAAAACAGGTGGCGCGTGGAAGACGGGCGAGCAGCATATCCCACTCACTGTTCAGCGCCACCAGTTCGGCGCTCTGCGCAACCCGTTTGAGGGAAAGGGTTGAGGCCGCCATGTCTGTTATCAAGTACTGCATACCTTTTCCTCTTCTTAAATTTTGTTACATAATCGTGTCCCTACGCCGGGGAAGACAGACATGTTTGCTGATAAACCTGCTCATAGACGCGGCAGGTGGCGCGCGCACAGGCTTCCACAGTGAACGACTGCACCTGTTGCTGTCCCAGGCGTATCAGGCGCGTGCGCAGGGCGGAGTCCGTGAGCAGGTTGGTCAGCGCGGTGGCCAGGGATGCGGGGTGGGTGCAATCGACGCGCAACACGGCCTCACCCGTGATCTCCTCGTGCGCGGCCTCCGGGCTGGCAACGACGGGTATCTGAAAGGCCATCGCTTCCAGCGTTGGCAGGCCGAAGCCTTCGTAGTGCGAGGGAAACACAAGTGCGCTGGCTCCGGTATATAGCACACCCAGATCGTAGTCCGAAACCCACCCTACCTGATGAATACGCGACCGGTACGCTGATTGCTCAATCTGCTGCAAGACGCCCGCGCTGCCTGCGCCCACGCCACCGCTCAACACGAGATGCAGATCGGGGAAACGGTCCGCGATCAGCTCGAAGGCAGCGATCAGCGTCTCCACGTTCTTATGTGGCACGATTCGACCAACATGCAGGAGATAACGCGGACCGTACCGGCGCTGCATGGCCTGTACATGTGTCGGCAGCACGGCGTTGTAGGGCAGCGAAGAGCGAATAGCATTATGAATGATGTGAATGCGTTCCGATGGAATATGCCAGAAGGTGGTTAATTCATCTCGCGTGCGTTCAGAGATGGCAATGATACCTTGTGCGCGCCTGACACTTTCATATAAGAGCGATTGCCAGTACAGCCGTGCATAGAGCGGCAACGGCTGTGAACGATGCAGAAAGGCCAGATCATGCACGGTGATAACCAGCGGCCCCTGCCAGCCGATAGGCGCGACAAAAGTGGGCACATGCAGCAGATCGGGTTTGAGACGGCGCATAATTTCTGGCACGATGACCTGGTGCTGCACCAGCAGACCACGCCAGGAGAAGAGTCGCACGTTATGAATAGAGATGCTGCCGCACTGAGGCGTATCTCGTAGTAGCGCCTGGTAGGCACGTGAACGCGCAGTAATCACAATATACTCGTTATCGCTTTCAATACGCGCCAGTCCTTCCAGCAACGCGCGTCCGGCGAAGAGCATGCCCCCCGGCTCTTTTTCAGCAATTAACAGATCAATCACAATACGCATGGCAATGTACAGTTCCTTTCTCATCTTTGTCTAGCACAATAATTTCAAACCTGGACACGCGGCAAAATCAGTGTGGTGCGTTCAGCTACATCCTGACTGTTCCAGGCGAGGCTTCTGTCAGGTGCGGCAGGGCACGGCTTTTGCTGACCACGTAGCAGCAGTTGACGGAACCTATACAGATCGTGGCGCGTCAGAGAGCCGGTGCAGAGTGCGCAGAGCAACGCGAGGCTGAGAGCGACAGATATAACCAGTAGAGGTGATAGATGCGGTTGCCAGAGCAGAAAAAGCAGCATGGGCAGATTGCCAATCCCTACCATGCAAAGTGTACCCACAATGCGCAGTGGGTTGATATAGCAACGCAACAGCCAGAGCAGCAGGCAGAAGCCAACGCCTTCGCTAAGCAGCGCCGCAATTCCCGCGCCTATACCCTGCCAGAAGGGGATCAGCAGCAGGTTGAGCAGCAGGTTTGTGGCCCCTGAAAGCATCGTTACCGGCAAAATATATTGCTCTGCGTGTACTGCGGTGCAGGCGCGAACCGCCAACTGATTGAAAAAGGTGAGTGCCATTGCCCAGAGCAGTAAGTACACCAGCGGCGTCGCCGGAGCAAATTGAGGCCCACCAAGCAGATTGACCAGCGCCCCGGCCTGTGAGCAGAGCAGCAAGAGCAGAGGCAGAGTGAGCAGGGCCAGTATACGCACCGCCTCACTATAGACCTGAGCGAACTGCCAACGCCCGGTGGCGAATGTTTTGCAGAAGAGCGGATAGAGGCCCCCGGCGTAGGCCAGCACAGGTGCGAGCAGCGGATCAGTGATGCGCGAAGCCAGCGCGTACCAGCCCACGTCGCGCGCACCACTCAGCAAGGTCAGTGCCAGCATATCGAACTGAGCGGAAAGCAGCATCATCACATTGTAACCATTCAGAGGTAAGCTGGCACGTAACAGAGCCAGGGCCGTGTGCAGATTGAAACGCGGTCGCAGGCCATAGCGACGAGAGGCTCGCCAGATTAGCAGCAGGCAGAAGGGCAGATCGGAATAGAGCATTAGCACATAAATCCAGGTAAAGGGCCAGTGCGCCAGCACCACCACCATGGTGAGAGCTGCTGTGATAATGCGGTTAGAGACCTCAAGCAGTGCGACAGGGGTGATGTGCTCTTCCGCACGAAAGCCATGCTCAAAAACAGTGCGCAGGCCATTAAATGAATAGCTGAAGAACAGTGTTACGCTGCCAAGCAAGAAAAGTCGGCGTTGCTCCGCACTCAAGGGCAAGAGCAGCGTCACGATAACGGCCATGCCAACGCTCAGCAACGTTGTTAGCAGGCGGGTACCGGCAGCATAACTCAATGTTACCCTCCATTGGCGGCGTGGCTGAAGGCTCAGATTGCGTACCAGGAGCGGATCCATACCAGTACAGGTGAGCAGGGCAAAAATGGCCAGAAACGGCAGCGTTGCGCTATATTCACCGTAGCGCGCAGGGCCTAGATAACGCGCCAGTAGCGCGGTCGTTGGAAAGATAATCGGAACGGCAAGGCCCCACGAGAGCAGTTGCACGATCACAGAGCGTCCCGTTCTCTTGCCGTTAGCAGCGTTATAAGACCCGATAGCGGAACCATCTGTTGCGGGAACAGTAGTGGCTCCTTGCGCTTTAACCCGGCGCGTATCCTCCTCACGCCGCTTTGTCGGCAGATGCCACCAGCGCCCGGACATCCATGCAGCAGGACGCGCGCCTGTATAATGCCGACAGTTATCTTCGGTATAGCCCAGGGCCAGGCCGACCAGTAGAAACAGGAACACACTCCCCTCTACCTTATCGAGAGGTACATCAAAGAAACCCGTTAGCATAGTGGCTGCACAGGCCAGCAGCGCGGCCAGCGCTAAGACCTGCCGTTCTCGTTGCTTTTGTCGGCGGGCCGACCAGTAACTGTGCCAGCAGGTATAGCCTATACTGAGCAGGAACAGCACGCCGCTCAGCAGCCAGAACACGCCGCTCTCCAGTGCCAGCTCCAGGTACTGATTGTGTACGCTGATCCCTTGTGGATTTAGCTGTGTGGCCTGGCTGACGATGAGTTGAGCATAGTAAGTAGGAAATTGTTGCAGACCAATACCGATCCAGGGATGAGAGCCGATCAGGTTGAGCGCGACCTGCGCCAGAAAGAGGCGATTGTCGGTAGATGAGGCGTCATGGGCGAAGCGTGCCAGCAGCGGCCCCGGAAAGAGCAGTAGCGCACCCGCGACGATGATGCCTATTGCCAGCAGCCAGCGTCGATGCCGCGTCATGAGGAGTGCCATCACGAGCATAAGACCAACGGCAAAGGCGGCACTGCGGGTTCCAGAGCCGAAGATGGCCGCCGTGCAGGCAATCGTCATGAGCGCACCAATGATCCGTTCGCGGCGGCGCGTGCCGAGCAGCCAGCAGCTAAGCGCAATGGCGAAGAGGTTGGTCAGATAGAGGCCAAGTGTGACGGCACCATCAAACGGCCCCCATAGGCGACCGAGCGTCTGCGCGGGATTCTGCGCCGAGCTATCTTCCAGCAACGTCGGCAGCATGATACCTAATGCTTGCGCCAACGTGATAAAGAACAGGGGTAGATTGACCAGCAGCGCGGCGAGCAGCAGGCTGATGGGGCGTTTGACGTGCGCGGTCAGCCACGTGCCACACAAGAAGGCCAGCACCAGCAGTACCACCCCATACAGGCGCTTATCTGCGCCATAAGCGTTAAGCGCGCTAGCGACCTGCGGCACATGGATAAACGAGATAAACGCGATAGCCAGAAAGAACAGAGCCAGCAGATGGGACAGGCGCAACGGAGCCAGTGGACGACGCAGCAGCGCGACCAGCAGGCAGAGCAGCAGGGCAGGCTCAACAGGGCGCATGGTATGTCCTGGCAAGGGCAACAGTAGCGAGGGCAGACCGGCCCCGGCGAAAACCAGCAGCAGAGCAAACGACGGTTGACACAGCGCCCACAACCCTATACCAACCACTATGAGCAGGATGAGCGGCCAGAGCGGAGACGGTGCGAGCGCGCAGCTCACGATAATCAGCGCAAAGAGCAACACACCGAGCAGGTTGAGTCGCCAGCGTTTGCGCACCAGCCACGACAGAACGGCATTTCCAGCATCACGATCAATGCGACGACTAGCTGATTGAGCGGTTTCAAGAAATGCAGCACTAGCGGCGTATAAATTGCTTGTTGCCGGTTGCCTGTATCGGCGGTGTAGTGGGAAATGCATGATTTCCGTTTCTCCCTTTGCTAAAAAGCCGACTACCCATACTGCCCACGCTCTGCACCTCAGCCGGTGGCGTATCGATGTTCGCCGCTGTCGGCGGTGGTGTTGCCGGGTGGGGCGCTGTAACAGCCGGAACTATTGTTGTCTGCCGTTTACGCTGCAAGTAGGCGTTGCGTGCATACAGCGATGAGTGATGATGCGCGGTTTGCCGATTGATAATGACGCCAAGTACAGGCGCGCCCACACGCTGTAAGGTCTGGTCAGCCGCTATGAGCGCTTCGTCACGCTCCTTGCCCGCCTCTATGACCAGCAGCGTGGCAGATACAACCGAGGCCAGTGCCAGCGCATCAGCGTGGCGCTTCAGAGCAGGTGCATCAAAGAGGACAAAATCCAGCACCGGCGCTACACCCTGACCACCGAGCAACCAGGATAACAGTAGTACTAACTCTTGTGAACGCAGGATCGTGGGCGGATGCGCCGAGGGTGGTCCTGCTGGCAGAAACCAGAGGTTCGGAATATGCGTCAACCACTGGTCGCGCCATGCTTGAACAATATCGCGCCGAAACTGATAAACCTCGGACATGCTATTTACCAGCCCCTTCATGTTCTGGCGCAGAAATAGCTTGTGCAGGAAAGGAGCGCGTAGACTGGCATCGATCAGCAGGACACGTTTACCCATTTGCGCCAGCGTTAGCGCCAGATAGGTGGCCGTCAGCGTCGTGCCACTCCCCGATTGCATACCCGTCAGCAGCAGGACGCGCCGCCCTTGCTGCTGGCAAACTTTACAGAGACCGGTGCCGATGGCCATAAAATCGCGTTCCAATATTTCATCGGCAATTCCCATCACCATCATCCCCGGCACCAGGGGCGAGACACTGGCACGTGCCACCGCACCCAACGGTGTGAGCGAAGTCATATGAATCACATCCTCTGTCGTCTTGATCGTCGTATCCAACCAGTCCAACAGCAACGCCAGCGCCAGCGAGAGGAGCAGCCCTAATAAAGCCGCAATTATCGTGTTCAGCGTGACATGAGGGGCGCTCGGACGCTCTGGCGGCGTGGCTACCTGCACCTGGCTGATGACATTGCCGACCTGGAGTATCTGGAACTGCACCTGCTGATAACTGTTCAGCGTAGCATTATAATTGGCCTGATCGCTGCTAAGTTTGTCACGTTGACGAGTCAAAGTGTCAATATTGGCATTGTTGGCCTGCAAAACATTGAGCTGCGCTTGATCATTATCAATCTGCGTCCTCTGCGTCGCCATGAGATTGTTCAGTTGAGTGGATTGGTTTTGCAACGGTAGCAGTATCTTTTTAATCTGAAGCGCAATGAATACCTGGGCCACCGTATTGGCAATTTGCGCCGCCTGCGTTGCCGAGTGCGCGGTGGCACGAATCTCAATGATCTGTGTATTCTGCTCTGGTGCGGCGCTGACGTTCGCTTGCAGGTCCTGCAAGGTCACGCCGGGTACCTGCTGCGCCACCTGCGTCAAGACATCATTGCTGGTTATCAGGAGTGCGTAGCTCACCGCCAGCGCCTGGTTAGCAAAGACGCTGCTGCTATCCGTGACTCCCGTACCATTGACCTGAATGAGTGTGCTGGCTTGATACGTGGGCGCAATCATGCTGCTGACGATAAAAGTTACGAAAGCGCAGACGCTCGTGCAGAGCAGGATGAACCACAACCAGTGACGTATGACACCGCTATAATAACGTAGTTGCATAAAACCTTTTTCTCTCCTCTTCTAATCAGTACGCACCCATCCCATGCCAGACTGCCGGAAGTGTGCGGGCCAGGATATACAGGTCTAACCACAACGAACGCTGCAAGACATAGGTGCAATCGAGCAGGCCACGCTGCTCGTAGTCAGTAGTAGAACGACCACAGATCTGCCAGAGACCGGTCAAGCCGGGGCGCACCGCCTGCCGTAGCTCGATGAGATTGCCAAAGGCCGCCTGCTCTGAAAACTGAATGGCGCGCGGTCCCACGAGGCTCATCTCGCCCTTCAAAATATTGAGCATCTGCGGTAGCTCGTCCAGGCTGCTGCGCCGCAAGAGCGCACCCAATTTTGTAACACGTGGATCATCCTTGAGCTTGCCCATGCGCTCCCACTCTGCCCGCAACTGTGGATGACGCGCCAGGTAGCGGTCGGCATCGGCGACCATGCTGCGAATTTTGTAGATGACAAATGGCCGACCACGATAGCCGACACGCACCTGCCGATAGAAAAGCGGGCCACCATCTTCATAAAGCATCACCAGCGCAATAAAAGGTAGAAGCAGAGCCAGCAAACACAGGCCACCGCCAGCCACCACAATGTCCAGCGCGCGCCTGATCACGGCATAGAAAAATGCCGTGTACTGGTTGCTAAAAAACGCGGGATACGTGCACCTCGCATCATCCTCCCTCCGTCTTACAACAGCCCCGCACGATTCCAACATCAGCTCACTTTGTCCCATTACAGACCTCCGTAATGCGTCTTCTGCTGCATGGCGCGCGCGTAAAGCGCCTCAAGCCGGGTAAGAATAGCATCCCAATTGTGATACGCTTCGATATAGCGTCGTCCACATGCAGCGAGTTGCTGCCACAACGCGGTATCATCCAGCAATCTGAGCGTGGCGGCGGCAAACTGTTCCGGCGTCTCCGCGATCAGCAACTCGCGCCCCGACTCAACTTGCAGGCCAGCCGCGACGCTCGGACTGGCGATCACAGGCGTACCCAGCGCCATCGCCTCCAGCACCTTGTTCTGAATGCCCACCGCGTAGGGTAACGGGCAGAGAGCGACATACGCGCGGGCAAGATAGGGACGCAGGTCAGGCACATAGCCGGTGACTTCAACGCGCGCGTCGCGGGTGAGGCGGCACAGCGAGGAAGGCGGATCGCTGCCCGCGATAATCAGGCGCAGTGTGGGACGTACACGCCAGAGCAATGGCATGATACGTTGCAGCAGCATGGTCGCGCCCGCCACATTGGCATGGAAACTCATTTTGCCGGAAAAGATTAGCGTGTCTGGTGCACGCCAACCCGTGTTGCACTGAAAATAGCTCTGATCTAGACCGTGGGGCAATACGCTGATCTCCGCTTGCGCTCCCTCTTCTCCTCCATGCTCTCTCGCCTCCGCCAACTGCAAGAATTGTGCGCGCTCACGTGACGATGAAACCAGGATATGGCGAAAGCGTGTAAGCTGTTCACACTCATAGGCACGCAGGCGCTCTGCCTCGTACCGTCCCCACAGACGCAACAATGGTGTAGCGCCAGCCGTTGCCCCCAACTGATAGAGATGGCTCACGCAATCGACGGCGTCCCAGACACAGGGCAGTGGCAACTGTGATGGTGGCGCGGGCAGCATACCGAGTGCACGCACAAATTCAATGTGCAGCAGATCGTACTGACCACTCTTAATCAAGGTGCCCAGCATAGCACGCAGACGCGCGCTGGCATCAAAGGCAACCTGAAGCGGTTGGGCGGTGGCGAGCGCGCCCAGACAACGCGCTATTTTAATGCCTCGCCCCTCGTGCAGCGCCGTCACCGCGATACCATCTTTAACCATTGCCCGTGTGTCCGCCACCTCATGTTTGCCACCACTCAGGGCCAGCACCTGCACTTTATGCCGCCGACCAAGTTGCTGCACAAAGCCATAGGAACGCGCGCGAATACGCGATGGGAGATAGGGTGTAACGAACAAAATACGCATTATGGCCCTCCATCACACGTTGATCCAATAAAAAAAATCCGCCGATTAAAATTAAGCTCAGCATTGCGTAAATAATCTCTACCGAAAACAATAATCAGTATGTATTTCTATCGAGGTTAATAAGTTGTGATGTACTGGTAAATTTTCATAAAGATATGTTACAATATATTCACTGTTATTACATGCCGTAGGGCTGAGCAATATATATAATGCCCCTTTTTACACAACCTTTTTTAAAAGACGGAGGGTATATTGAAATGTATTGAACAAGCGAGGAAGCCGCTCTGTTCCCTTCCCCATCCATCATCTGACAATAGGACAGAGGTCATCGTTCCTGGTAGAAACCCCTAGCATATGGTAGAATCGTCAGACGTAAACAGGTACACGCGGGTCTAGTAGCGCAATATTGTGTGAAGCAGCTTTTGTAGCGATGAAGGATATATGCAGTTTATGGGACTAGAGACTACTATTGACTATAATAAGCGAGGTTCGGAGCGGGCACAGCACGGTGACTATTCGGGCGCACTGGCAGACTTCAATCGCGCCATTATTCTCAATCCTACCGACGCCCTGGCCTATCATAATCGCGGCATCGTCCACAGAAATATCACTCACTATCAAAATGCGCTCTTCGACTTCGATACTGCTATCGCCTTGCAACAGGACTACCTGTCCGCGTATTATCAGCGCGGTATCACGCATTTTTTGCTCAAGGGCTACATCCAGGCTATCCAGGACTTCAGCACCGTGCTGGCCAGCAACCCCCGCGATGTTCCAGCCCTGCTGGGACGAGCAATGGTCTATTTTGAAATGCAAGCCTACGAGCAGGCCATTATTCATCTCGACCTGGCGATTAGCGCCGACCCGACGCTGGCGGGACGGCTAGGGGCCTACAACAGTCGTGGTCAGGCCTATGCTATGCTGCGCCAGTTCAGTGCCGCTATCCGCGACTTCGACTACGCCCTGATGCTGGACCCCACCAATATCGTGCTACTCAACCGACGCGGCGCGGCCTATACTGACAATAAACAACCCGAAAAAGCTTTATCAAGCTATAATCGAGCTATTGAACTGTCACCCTCTTCGGCCTTCACCTATAATAATCGCGGCGAAGCCTATCGCCTGCTCAAACTGTACCGCGAAGCCATTGAAGACTTTGATCGGGCCATTGCCCTCGATCCAACGCAGGCCATCCTCTACTACAATCGCGCACTGGCCTATGTCGGCCTCAAGCAAACAAAGCAGGCCATCGCTGACTATACAAAAGCGCTCAGCCTGTCACCCACCCTGCATATGGTCTACAAAGATCGCGCGCTGGCCTATAAAGCCCTCAAACTCTACCGTGAAGCTGAAGAGGACCTGAGCGTGGTGCTGAGCCATGATGAAGATGATGTGCAGGCTCTCTTTGAACGTGGCTCACTCTATCTGCTGCTCAAAGACCCGTATGCCGCGCTGGCGGACTTTAACCGGCTGATCGAGTTAGAGCCGGATTTCGCCTGCGCATATAACAAACGCGGCGAAGCCTATCTGCTGCTCGGCGATCTTCAACGAGCAGATGCCGATTGCCAGCGCGGCTGGCAATTGGACGATACTCACGTTGAACATGGCTGGAAGGTGCAATGGCTTGCTATGTGTCAGACCCAGCCGGATGCTGCTATGCCCACACGGCTGGAGCAGATTGCCTCTACCGATACTGCCGACTACTATGCCTACCTCTGTCGTGCCGTCGCCCTCTATCTGCGCGGCGAATATCAGCAGGCCCTGCTCGAACTGGATGAGGCACAGCGCCTGTGCGACGAAGGTTGGGATGCCCACTTCTGGTCAGGATTGATACTCGCTATGTCTGGACGGGATACCGAAGCTATCGCCACGCTGCGACAGGCGCTCGCACTCGGTATGCCGCCGCTCTTGCAGGCCCCCCTGCGCTGGCTCAGCGAGATGCATCCTGATTTCTATCGTACCCATGCTTTACCTTTGCTAATGGCCCAGTAATGAGGAGAAGGAAATGCAACGACAAAATATCGCCAGCGGCGCACCGTGGGAGTCTGTGGTGGGTTATTCGCGCGCCGTGCGCATCGGCAACACTATTCATGTCTCCGGCACAACTGCGCTCGATGAGCAAGGCAACATTGTAGGCATCGGCGACCCCTATCTGCAAACTGTCCAGACCATCAGAAATATCGAACGCGCTCTCATGCAGGCCGGAGCCAGCCTGAACAACGTGGTGCGCACACGCATCTATGTCACCAATATCTACGATTGGGAACTGGTGGGTAAGGCACACGGCGAGTTCTTCCAGTCCATTCGCCCCGCCACAACCATGGTGCAGGTCAGCCGTCTCATCCAGGCCGAAATGCTGGTTGAGATAGAAGCGGATGCCATTGTGGAATAATCGCTAGAGATATACTATCATTGGAGCAGATAGCGTTCTTCAATGGTAGTTTTTCCCAGGAAAGCAGGCTTCGCAATGACCACCACTTCAGATCGTCTCGATGCCGTACAGCGCGCCGATCATGTCCCCGGCCCTCGCCAGGGCGCATGGACTTATGCCCACTATGCAGCACTACCATCCGATGGACAACGCTACGAACTTCTCGATGGAGTGTTGTATATGGCACCTGCACCCAATCTCTGGCACCAGGACATTGTCGGAACGATATACGTCTATCTCTACAATCATGTCAAATTAACCGGACTCGGCATGGTATACGTTGCCCCGGTTGATGTCGAACTCGCGCCGCAAACGGTTGTTCAGCCGGATGTGGTCGTTGTGCGGCGGGATCACACCGCCATCCTGCATCCCACACGCATCATCGGCACCCCCGATCTGGTGGTCGAGGTGGCCTCACCCGTAACGGAGAAATACGACCGCCAGCGCAAGCGTAACGCCTATGCGCGCGCCGCTATCCCCGAATACTGGCTGGTCGATCCGGTCAACTACACGCTGGAAATCCTGGTGCTTGAGAGCAGACAATATCACTCAACCGGCCCGCAGACAGGCCATGTACCCATTCAATCTACCATTGTATCCGCGATGGCCGACGTCTTCATCGAACAGCTTTTCGTATAAGAAACTCTTAGCTGCTATCAAAGTCGAAGAAGGTATGTAACGCTTCTGGACAGAGCGCCTCTCCCCGTTCTGGCAAGGTCAGAACAGGCAAGCGGTCTGGATGAAGGAAGAACCCCCCGCTGATGACGCGGGGGAGTGTCAACATGCCCGTAAGCACCCGAAGCGGATTGACGCTGCACGCGGATGAGAAGCTTCCATTAGCGAGGGCCTGGGTTAGACATGCCAATGCCTAGTTGATTGCGGCAGCAGACCAGCGGATGGGAGTAGTCTTTAAAACGCCTGGAGATTTGTCCCACGGCGGATACCTCCGTGCTTCTCACCGGTGTCGCCTCCTCCAACTCCTCCGGGACGATACTCAAGGCGGGTGACAGGACTATTTCGGAGACAGACGCTTTCAACACGCGCACTGGCTCAGGTGTACTGGCGAGAGAGGTATGCTGGAGTAGTTCCCGTCTCAGCACCTCATTATCTCTTTTTAAGAGCGGATAACGGTCTATCGGCTCCGGTGCGTTTTGTAAGTTCATAGAACACTCCTTTATCGGCAAGACCCGACGAATTGCGGATAACGCCGCACACAACATCACACATTATATACTGACACAGGCTAAAATAGCTACCTGGATATCTCTCCCGCCAGGGACACGTTGGAGACAGCCAGAATGTGACAGCTCTCTATACAAAAGTACCTTCCTGGCATCTATGATGGACAGAAATGCGTACAATTGTTAGTATGTAGTAGGTTTTTTCATGACCAGGGTATCTTCTAAGCAGTCGGAAACCCCCTACATCAATAATAGACAATCTTACGCATATATAATTGATTCAGTAGTTATGTTTTTATCACAGCAGGTGAAAGCACTACTGCCTGCTGAAGAGTGTATGGGAGCAGAACGTGGTGGGAATAGCGCAGACCGAACGAGAGCAGGAAACAAAAAGAGTTCTGCTCTCTCTGGCCCACAGTATCCAGGAGCGTGATATTGTGACCTACGAGCATTCACGTCGGGTCGCAACCTACGTGCAGAGGTTGGCACGCTATATAGGATGGAGTCGGCAGGATGCTCGCAATCTCGCGTTGGCGGCGTTGGTACACGATCTCGGTAAAACCTGGATTACTAATGACATTCTCAATAAATCGGCAGCCCTCTCCAATGAAGAACGGCGCAAAATGGAGCGCCATCCGGTGATTGGTGCAACCATACTGATTGGTTACGAGATTGCTCCCTTTTATGTGGAAGCCGTCCTCTATCATCATGAAGCCTGGGATGGCCATGGCTATCCTGCCGGGTTAAGTGGCGAAAATATCCCGGTGAGCGCGCGTCTGCTGGCCATTGTGGATGTCTATGACGTACTCACGTCGCAACGCCCATATAAGAGACCATTGACCACAGAGGATGCACGCAAGCGCATGTTGCAAGGCTCAGCAACCAGTTTTGATCCTGAATTGCTGCATGCCTTCCTGTGCCTCCTCGATCAAATGCCCAACTTTACGCTGCCGCAGCATGTTTGTGGCCTACCACATCAACCCGGTGAACCCATGTCACCGATCATCGACCTTTAAACCGTTACAGAGCATTGTAACGTCCAAAGCCCGTAATTGGCTAAAAATTCCGTAAGGACGTGATCAGTCATGTCCCTACGGAATGATGCTTTCGTTGATTAATCCCCACTTAGCGAGCAAATGCTGGTAGGTTCCATCGGCTTCGAGGGCCTGAAAGACCCGCTGCAGAGCACGCCTCATCGGCACATCGCCCTTACGTACTGCGATACCCTCGGTATCCCAGTTCACAATGCTGCCACAAGGGGCCAGTTGTTGAGGGTAGAGCTTGAGAAAATAATCGCTGACCGGTGCATCCTGGTAGGTAGCGACCACCTGACCCGTGAGCAACAGTTGGATCACCGCGTTCTGGTCACTCAGAACCACGAGATGAATGGCCGGTTTATGTGCCGCGACACAGGCCGTGCTTGCAATATGCAGGTCTGCCTGTTCGACTGTGCCTTCTACTACCGCTGCGCTCTGTCCACACAGGTCAGTCAGAGCCTGAATGTGGAGTGGATTGCCTTTGCGCACCAGGAGCAACTCACCGGAACGCAAATAGGGAATAAAGTCGGCCATTTGCTCGCGTTCAGGCGTAATGCCGATAGCCGAGATAGCGACGTCAAACTCGTGTTCTTGCAGCCCGGACAGCAAGGTACTGAAGTCGCTTGAGACGATTTGCCTTTTCAAACCCAGGCGTTGTGCCATTGCCGTAATCAGGTCAATGTCGAATCCCACTGTTTGACGAGTGGTAGAGTCAACGAACTCCTGCGGCATATACGTGGTATCACTACCGATGGTCAATGTGCCCGCCGTAACCAGATCAGAGGTCGGGATCGACGGGACACTGACGCTGGAAGTAGTAGCATGTGTGTAGAGGATTTGCGATGACACGCTACCTCCACAAGCAGTGAACAACAGAACACAACAGAAAAAACCCGTCAACAGCGTTGGCGAGAGAGAGAAGACACGTCTGGGGGATGCAAAGGGGAATAAGGGAAACATAACGTGCAATCTCCTATGGAATGTGCGCATAACTCTATGTAAACTACGCTGTTGGGAACGTGCGATATCACATTGTCAGGCACATGTTGCTACGAGCTTCTTAACAAATTTGTGATTTTGTAGCAAAAAGGGTGGAATTTTGTTCTCCTGCATGGTATCGTGTGTTACACTATCAAGGGAGACAAAAATCTGGGACGCAGTGTTGCGTTCTATAACTTTTATCCATCACGCACCGTCACTTATTACGTAGTAACCTCCCGCGAAAGGGAGCGTAACAGAGTAGTTTCGACTGCCTGTAACAGAGTAGTTTCAACTGTCTATCGATGGGCTTGGAGGGTCTACAATGACCATTGCATATGACCGTAGCGTGTGCTGTGACCTGAATGAGACCACAATGCGTGAATGGCTCATTACCAATGGCATGGGCGGATACGCGGCGGGAACGATAGCAGGCATGCTCACCCGCGTGGAACATGGCCTGCTGGTGGTTCCATTCGAAGATACCATTACCCCGCATCTTCTCTTTGCAAAGATCGACGAAGAGGTCATTTTCGACGAGCGCACCTATGCCCTGGGCACAAACGAGTATCAAGACGGCACGCTGAATCCGGTCGGCTTTGTCCACCTGGAAGCTTTTCGCCTGGAAGAAGGGTTTCCGGTCTTTACTTACCGTATCGGCGGCCTACATGGCATCATGCTGGAAAAGCGCATCTGGATGCCCCAGGGCCACCATACTACCTGTATCCAATACCGCGTACTGCGCAATCAGAAACCAGAACAGAATCTGGTGCGCATTAATGAGTCCAGATTTAGTACTGACCATGGGCGCTATCATCACTTTGCCGAGGCAACTCAACATGCCCTGACGCTGACCCTGTTACCACTCGCCGCCTACCGACCACATCAAGCGCTCCAACATGGTCGCCAGGACTGGCATTTCCAGGTACAAGCGCTACCCACACGCGGCGAAGACGAGTATACTCCAGCCAGTACCACGCATTTCGCGCAACCGGGCGTGGTCGGCTGCACCATTCGCGCCACCGAAAATGCCCATCCTTATCACCTACTGGCCATCGCCCATCCCGATAGTCAGCTCACGTTTATTCCTACCAACGTCTGGTACTGGCACTTCCTACATCGCCGTGACGCCGAGGCCGGACGTGCCGCCATCGACGATCTCTATCTCCCCGGCGTTGTACGTGCTACCCTCTGGCCCGACGAGGACACTACTCTGAGCATCATTTTAACCACCGAAGATATCGCGGAACAGCCTCTGCGCCCACAGCAACTCAACAAGCTGTATGAACGTACAGTCGAGGAGATGCACCAGATCGTCCTACACGGGCAAGCATCGCAACGTTTCTTCGGCGAAACCGGCGAAGCCGCTCAGGCCTATCCACTAGCGCCATTGACTATCGCTCATAACGATGGCCATGACGATGCCTATCAGCAAGGACAGGAGCTACGCCGCTTCTTGCTTCAAGCCGCCTACCGCTTTCAGGCCAATCTTCGCCTGCCTGCAGAACAGGAGCAGAACCTGCCCTTCTACGCTGAAAAGCCCTATCTCCTGCCTGTCGTCGTGGCAGACTTCTACGCGCAAGAACTGCGCACGCGCGATATCTTGATTGCTCTGCCCGGCCTGCTGCTTACGACGCGCCGTTTCGAGATGGCACGCCGTCTCTTGCATGAACTGGCCCACCATTTTTACCAGGGTATGCTACCGGATTACTGGCCCATCACCCAAGACAAACTCACACCGACCAGCTACACCGGTGTAGATACCAGCCTCTGGTTCTTCCGCGCGCTGGATGCCTATCTCCAGGCTACCCGCGACTATGAACTGCTGGACGAACTCTACCACCGACTCACAGAGAGTATCAACTGGTATGTGCAAGGGAATGACGCCGGCGTGAGCGTCGATCCTCGTGACGGCCTGCTGCGCACGCGAACCAATGGACACGTTCTCACCTGGATGAACGCGCGCGTTGACGGCCTGCCCGTCACCCCCCGCTATGGTAAGGCGGTTGAGGTCAATGCCCTCTGGTATAACGCGCTCAGTCTGTTGGAAGAGTGGTCGCGCCACCGCCCCCACCAACGATGGCCCGGCTCGCTGCCCATCTACTACCAGGAACTGCTTGCCCTCTGCCATCAGCGCTTCCGCCAACGCTTCTGGTATGCCGACAGCGGCTATCTCTACGATGTCGTGGATGGACCAGAAGGTGATGATCACCGCATTCGCCCCAACCAGCTTTTTGCCATCACCCTGCGCCGCTCCCTACTGGACGAGACACAGCAAACCAGCATCCTGGACACAATCACACGCACTTTGCTGACACCCTATGGCCTGCGCACGCTCGCTCCTGAAGAGCAAGGCTATCGAGGACACCTCGGCACTCACCAGGACGAACAATTACGCGCACTGCATCAAGGTAGCACGTGGCACTGGCTCCTGAGTACCTACGTTGAGGCTTTGCTCACCACCAACGGCCTGGGGTACACATCTCGTCCACAGCATCCAGCAGAAAAACTGGTATACGAATACGTCTGGCGCAAAAGCGTGCAGTTGCTAACACCCCTACGCAAGCTCTTCTACCAGGGCCTGCAAGGCATGATTGGAGAGGTCTGCGACGGCGATGCACCCTATCAAGGGGAATATTACCTCGCCTCCGTCCTCTGCACAGGTGAGTTGTTGCGCATCTATGATCGCCTCAGCAGTATGCAGATAACCAGCATTGGCGAAGATACCGCTATTGCCAGTTTTACTCACCATTAATGATGTACAGTGTCTCTTGTGTTTTAGAGAATAAAGAACGAAAAAGATATGTCACAACGCTCATTATTCTCTGGTTAGTTTTAAAAGTTTTACACATTCTTCTTACACTTATCCACAGTGATTGTGGATAAGTGGCGACCAGGGCTTGATACCCACGAGAGAACACCAGGAAGTACAGGGCGACCAGCAGGGTCGCCCTTGTCATATTACGGCGAGGTTAGACGACGCTGGCCGCCACCCTGGGAATACTGACTATTCTGACTATTTTTTCATGCTCCACACTTATCCACAAATGGGGTGGATAACTTTTCCACATTATCCACACTCACCAGATCGATAGCCGAGTTATCCACAAAGCGGTGGATAACTTTTCCACATTTTATCCACCTATCCACAACCTCTATCATGGTACACAAGAGTTTCCACAAAGCGGTGGATAACTTTTCCACATTATCCACATTCAGCGCAACCTATACAAAGATTATCCACAATGATTGTGGATAAGTTTTCCACATTATCCACAAGATGCGGATTTTTCCGCAGCCGGGCACATCCTGCAAAGTCTTAGAGAAGACAAAAAAGCGTATAACACCGTCTGCTTCTGTGGATAACTTCTTCGAACTGTTTTCATACTTTTCATCATTATCCTGTATTCATGAATAAATATTCATAAATACAGAGGGGAGAAATGCGTACCTCAGACTTATCCCCAATGCCTGTGGATAAGTTTTCCACAGTAACAAGCCTGGCGTGTCCGGTGGGGATAGCGGTGGATAAGTAGTGGATAAATACCCGTATTTGCCCCTATTGCTGTGGATAAGTTTTCCACAGAGGATCAAAAATGACCGGGATGACTGCGAGTTTTCCCCACCATTATCCACCATTATCCCTTACTTATCCACACCGATAACGCTCTTCCGTCGCTGTGGATAAGTTTTCCACAGGCAATAAACGAGCCTGTAGAGCCATTTTAGGATACTTACAAGTTGTCATTACAAGGCGGCCTTTGTAACTTATCCACTTATCCACCGTCCCTACTACTGCTGTTATATATAAGTAATTAAGAATCTATATAGTAGTAATTAGGGACGGTGGATAAGTGGATAAGTTACAAAGGCCGCCTGAGATAGATAGCCTGATCACCACCACCTGAGGTTTTCAAGGAGCATCGCCAGGTGTAGAGGTGTTCTTTGAGATGCAAGGGCAGCAGTCTCAGGCAGTGCCTATCAGGCACTGCTTGTTTTCTGGTAAAGAATTGTTAAGAATTGGAACATTTTTACGTCTATATACGTTAGACCCGTTGAAACAATACAACAAGACGGCGGTAAACGTAATATACTTTTGGGGGATAGGGGTACGACTTTTGTATCCACAACTCGTTATATGTGTAAGACGTCAGTAAAGACAACGGTAACAAACGTGCGCTCAGCGAGGTAAGGCATGGCATCCATTATCGAGACGATTAAAGCCAGGATCGATATTGTGGAGGAGATCGGGTTAGTGGTGGCCTTACAGAAATCCGGCAAGGCACAGAAAGGCTTGTGTCCCTTTCACAATGAGCGTACACCATCATTTTACGTCTTTCCAGAGTCCCAGACCTGGCACTGTTTTGGTTGCAACGAGGGGGGCGATGTCTTTAGCTTTGTACAAAAGCAGCAGGGCCTGGAATTTCGTGAGACGTTGCAATATCTGGCGGAGAAGGCGGGCGTTGCGCTTGAGGAGAGTGGTGCGGGAACTTCTGAAGAGGAGCGAGTCAGTAGCGCTCAGAAGGAGCGGTTACGCAAACTGAACGAGGAGGCGCAGCTCTGGTTTCACCAGATGCTTCTGCGGGCGAAGGAAGCGGAGGAAGCGCGGGCGTATGTGCAGAGCCGGGGTATCTCAATGGACTCCATCATTGCCTTTGGTTTGGGCTACGCGCCGGAGCGCTGGGATGCTCTGACGCAGTATCTCTTGCGCAAGGGCTATAGTGAGCAGGAACTGGTGGAGGGTGGTCTGGCACGCAGGCATGAGGAGCATGAGGGCGAAGCGAGAGGCGGAGGTGATGGAGTCTATGACTACTTCAGGCACCGGCTCATCTTCCCCATTCGGGATATGCGCGGTCGCGTGATCGGTTTCGGCGGACGTGCCCTGGGCAGCGATAAGCCGAAATATCTGAACTCGCCGCAGACGATTCTGTTTGAAAAAAATAGTGTTCTCTATGCGTTGGACCTGGCTCGTGATGCAATAAAACAGGCTGGGCAAGTTGTTATTGTGGAGGGGTATGTTGACGCGGTTATTGCTCACCAGTATGGGACGAAACAGGTTGTAGCCTGTATTGGAAGTGCCATTACAGAGAAGCACATTCAACAAATCAAGAAGCTGACAAAGCAGGTCACACTCGCGCTTGACCCGGATGCCGCCGGTAGCGCTGCTACTGAGCACGGTATTCAGGAGGCGTTGAAGGGCTTTGATCGCACGATTGTGCCGGTGCCTATAGCGGGGACGGAGCGACAGGAGCGGCGCACGGGTCGAAGCGGTAACTGGCGGGCGCGTAGTATTGTGCGCCTGGAAGAACAGATCGACGCGGAGATCAACGTGGTACAATTGCCCGACGGCGTGGACCCGGACGAATTCATTCGACGTGACTTCTCAGCGTGGCTTTATGCCGTGTCCCATCCCTTGCCTCTAATCGACTACTACTTCGTAGTCAAAACCGCACAACTTGATCTGCGTGAGCCGAGTGGCAAAAGCGAGGCGGCGCGGCGTTTACTCCCTGTGATTGCCACCATCAGTGACCGTATCAAGCGCGATGTCTATCTTCGTAAGCTAGCAACCCTGATTAGCGTCGATGAGCGTACTCTTTATGAGGAATTGAGGCGTGTAGTACGTGGGCAGAAAACAACGGGAGTTGCCGCCACGTTCACGGAGGGACGCCTCGACCGGCCAGCACATAGCAAGGGGAAACCCGGCGAGGCAGTGAGATCTACTGCCAGCGATGATGTCTCTGATGGGCATCAGGCTATGATGCGTGAGCTTGACAGAGGGCATACAGATAAGTTACAATGGGAGGACTACCTGATTGGGCTACTCTTGTTGAATCCTGGGTTAAGCGCCGACGTTTGTGCTATAATAAACGATGGTGACTTCATCGGGACAGACACGCGAGAGTTGTACCGTATTCTCAGCTCGTTGTATCAGCGTGGTTTCTCCCCCTCTCATCAACCCATAACGCAGGATATACCTTCGGCTCTGCTGGAAACGGCGGCCAGGGCGCAGGCGTGCGCTGAGTTGCGCGCTCCGCAGGATGGAGAAGGACTGAGGAAAGAAGCGGTCCAATGTGCAACGCGACTCAAGCGCGAGCGGCTGTCACAACTGAATATTGAACTACAATATCTTTTGCAAGATGCTCGGCGCGCCGGTGATGCAATGCTGGTACGCCAGCTTCAGAGTCAAGTAGTGGCGTTGCATCGTGATCGGCGCGCTCTTGATTCTGTCATGCCGCTTCATGGTTAAGGGGGAAGCGGTATCTATGTAGAAGGGTGTGGTCGGCGCATCAGTGCGCCTTGTGGAATAAAATCATACAGTGGATCGTTCCAGAAGACGGGTTTTCATCATCTTTTTTTCATTTATCATCACCTGTTTTCTGAAGGGGGATGCCATTATGGTGAATAGGGAACAAGAAGTGATAGATCGCATACAGAAAGATCGTGTCAGCACAGGGTCTTTAGATGAGATGTTAATAGAGCCAGAGCAATTTGGTGAGGCAATTTTAAGTAATACCGAGAATCTTTTAGCTATTGAGCCGGTAGGTCATGCTCATGTTGCCAGCGGTAGTCTTGTGACCCCCGTCGATGACAGCGAGGCATTTGATCTGTTCAAATTACAGGACGAAGAGCCTATGGATGCCCTTGATCCAACCAAAGAGCCACCGGCTGACTGGGAACCGGGGCCAGAAGATGTTATGGATGTCGAGGCGATGGTTGAGACGAAGTGGGATGATCTACAAGATAGTCTGGGGATTGTAGTGGCAGACCTGGAGAGCAGCCTGGACGACCCGGTGCGCATGTACCTGCGCGAGATTGGGCGGGTGCCCCTGCTCACTGCCGAGGAAGAAGTTCGCCTGGCCCAACTTATGGAGCGTGGCAAGGCCGAGCGTCGTCGCGCCGAAATCTATAAGACAACCCCCAATCGTCGCATTATCGAGGAAGGTGAGGAGGCCCAGCGTCGTCTGACCGAAGCCAATCTGCGCCTGGTGGTGAGCGTGGCCAAAAAGTATATCGGACGCGGTATGAGCCTGCTAGACCTGATTCAGGAGGGGAATATCGGTCTGATTCGTGCGGTCGAAAAGTTCGACTATACGAAGGGCTACAAGTTTAGCACCTATGCTACCTGGTGGATCCGTCAGGCCATCACACGCGCTATCGCCGATCAGGCACGCACCATCCGCATTCCGGTTCACATGGTCGAAACTATCAACCGTTTGATCCGCATCAGCCGTCGTCTGTTGCAGGATCTGGGGCGCGAACCAACCTCGGAAGAGATCGCCGCGCAGATGGATATCAGCGCCGAGAAAGTGCGCGAGATCATCAAGGTCAGCCAGGAGCCGGTTAGCCTGGAGACGCCAATTGGCGAGGAGGAGGACAGCCACCTGGGTGATTTCATTGAAGATCACACCGCGCTGGCTCCCGCCGAGGCCGCCAGCCACCAGTTGCTCAAAGAGCAGGTGGAGGATGTGCTAGACAGCCTGACGGAGCGCGAGCGCAAGGTGCTGCAATTGCGCTTTGGCCTCGATGACGGGCGCAGCCGCACGCTGGAAGAGGTCGGCAAGGAGTTCCACGTGACACGCGAGCGCATCCGCCAGATTGAGGCTAAGGCCCTGCGCAAGCTGCGTCATCCCAGCCGCAGCCGCAAGCTCAAGGATTACCTGGATTAACGTTAATCTCATAGTACCCCACCGGAAGCGATTTCCGGTGGGGTTTTTATTTGGTTGCGCTAACTATACTAAAAATACAGGAGGTGAACATGCTGGAGAACACAGCAGACACAGCAGAAGACGATGCGTGGCTGAACGATGGCGGCGCACCGGCGCGGCTAGGCCACACTATTGCGTATGAAGAGGTGCCGACATTCCCACTGATTCGCCCGTCGGTTGGCAAGGACGGACATCGGCAAGCTCCTGTGACGATGCTCATACCGGGGCATCGCTTATGGCCGCTTGTACAAAAATTGAGCGAACAACTTCGGCGTGAGTTCCGGCCTGTTCCACCCTCTCATTCTGTGCCTGCGACCTTTCCCTCTACCACTGCGCTGCGTCGTCGCTTGCTGGCTCTTCTGCGCACTGATCTTGAGCAAGCACGGCAAATTCGCTCCAAAGAGGAGATGCAGCTTCTCCTGCAACGGGTGATTGACGAGGTGGTTGGAGCGGGGCCACTGGAAATTTTGTTGCGCGAGGCTCCGGTCAAAGCGCTGATGGTGAGCAATGCCGCCGATGTTGCGGTTGTGTACGAGGGGCGTATCCAGGTGATAAGCAATCTGTTTGCCGATGAGCAGCATCTGCAACGTTGTGTGAAAAACCTGCTTTATCGCGCTGCCCGCCCCACGTGGGACTCCTGGCCCCTGACCAGCGTGCGGCTCCCCGACGAGACGTTACTGACGATGACGCTGCCAGGTGGCGAGAACCGACCGCTTTACCTCGTGCTGCATCATGAAAGTACTCGTCTTCTGCTACATCCGTCGATGACACTGATACTGCTGAAAATATATTGCTGAGTTTCGTAAAGGACAGTGTAGGGACAGTTCACCACGTTCATCATTCACTGGCCCCAGGCACGGATGTGGTGAATCTGTCCTTACAGGGACTATCTTGCCTCAGCAGCTTTGCGGGTGAGTTCGATAAAATCGGCCTTGAGACTTGCCCCGCCGACCAGCGCACCATCGATGTCGCTGTTTGACACGAAGTCTGCGATGTTGGCCGAGGTGACACTGCCACCGTAGAGGATGTGCAGCGCCTCTGCTGCTTCCTGGCCGTACATATTGCCGTAGAGCAGACGGATCAGGCCAATAACGCTACAGGCGATTTCGGGGGTTGCGGCTTTTCCGGTGCCAATGGCCCAGACCGGTTCGTAGGCGATTACCAGTTCAGAGACTTTATCGGCTGGCAACCCGGCCAGACTGCCTGCTACCTGGGTGCGAATAACCTGCTCGGTTTGACCACTTTCATACTGTTGCAGGTTCTCTCCCACACAAACAATCGGGCGCAAGCCGTGTTTGAGAGCGGCCAGCGTCTTCTTATTGACTAATTCGTTGCTCTCGCCAAAGTAAGTACGTCGCTCGGAATGGCCGAGGATCACATAGCGACACAGCTCATGCACCATCACTGGCGAAATTTCGCCGGTGTAAGCACCCTGTTCTTCAAAGTACATATTCTGCGCGCCCAGTGCCAGTCGTTGATGTGCATGTACCTCTAGCACGTTATGCACCGCACTGAGCGAGATAGCGGGTGGGCAGAGCACGCTGACGATCTGGGCATGCTGGTGCAGGATATTCAGTAGTTCCGGCACGATCTCTTGTGCGAAACTGCTGGCGCGCCTGGGGCCATAGTTCATCTTCCAGTTGCCCGCGATAATAATGGAGCGCGTGTGTGCCATACCAACTCCTTTCCCGTAGAGGGGTGATGTGAGACCTCACATCATATCTCTACAGATCTTGCAGGGCGGCCACGCCGGGAAGGACACGCCCTTCCAGAAATTCCAGTGAGGCACCGCCGCCGGTTGAGACGTGGGTCATCTTGTCAGCCGCGCCTGCCTGTTCAACCGCTGCCGCCGAGTCGCCGCCGCCAATGACAGTGATGGCTCCCTCGCCGGTACGTTGTGCCAGGATGTCAATGATGGCGTTAGTGCCGACGGCGAAAGCGGGCATCTCCGCTACGCCCAGCGTGCCGTTCCAGACGATGGTTTTCGCATTCGCCAGCACGGTGCGGAAATCCTCAATGGTGGCCGGGCCGATGTCCATGATGCGCCAGCCCTTTGCAACAGCGTTGACCGGCACAACCTTATGCTCGGCATCAGCCGCGAAACGATCTGCTACCATGACATCGACGGGCAGATGCAGCTCGACCTGTTTCGCGCGCGCCTTGTCCAGCAGGGCGCGTGCCATCTCAACCTTGCTCTCTTCAAAAAGTGAGTCACCGATTTCATAGCCCTCGGCGGCTAGAAAGGTGTTTGCCATGCCGCCGCCGATCAGAATGCTATCGGCCATCTCGATCAGGCGCTCTAGCACAGCAATCTTGTCAGAGACTTTCGCGCCGCCGACGATGGCGACGAAGGGGCGCTCTGGATGTTCCAGCGTCTTGCCCAGGAAATTGATTTCCTTCTCCATCAGGAAACCGGCAACGGCGGGCAGATAGTGTGTCACGCCTTCGGTGGAGGCATGAGCACGGTGCGCGGTGCCAAAGGCGTCGTTGACATAGACCTCACCCAGCGCGGCCAGTTGGCGCGCGAACTCCGGGTCATTCTTCTCTTCCTCTTTATGGAAGCGCAGATTCTCCAGCAATAGCACCTGGCCGGGTTGTAGCGCCCTCGCCTGCGCCTCAACATCCGATCCAACACAGTCCGTGGCCGTCTGCACAGGACGATGCAGGAGTTCGCTGAGGCGTTGGGCCAGCGGGGCCATGCGCAGCTTGTCTACCACCTTCCCGTCCGGGCGTCCCAGGTGCGACATCAGAATCACGGCGGCATTATGATCCAGCAGGTATTGAATGGTCGGTAGCGCGGCCACAATGCGTGTGTCATCGGTAATATGTCGGTCGGCATCCAGCGGCACATTGAAATCGACGCGCATCAGCACGCGCTTTCCGTTGACATCAATGTCGCGTACTGTTTTCTTCTCCATAATGTTCTTCTCCTGCACATGAGGAGGGCGACCGCAAGGCACGATCCAACGGGGCGGAGAGCAACAGGACACCACGAGGGTTGCCTCTACAGTGTGACAGTGCTGCTCTCGCCTGTTCGTGATTGTAGGGGTGTCCCTTGCGGGTACGCCGTTTGTAATATCTCTTGTGGGTACCCTGTTTGTTCCCTTGCGGTCGTCCGGCCTGTCGTTGCGGCTAGATGCCCTTCTCGCCGATAAAGTGGGCGAGGTCGGCGACGCGGCACGAATAGCCCCACTCGTTATCGTACCAGGCGATGACCTTGACCATGTTGTCGCCCAGCACCATGGTGGAGAGGCCATCGACGGTTGAGGAGTGAGCGTCGCCACGAAAATCGCTGGAGACGAGCGGCTCCTCGGTGTAGGCCAGGATGCCGCTCAGCGCGCCGGAAGCGGCGGTCTTGAAGGCGGCGTTGACGGAATCGCGTGTGACAGGCTTGCGCGTTGTGGCTACGAAGTCCACCACGGAGACGGTGATGGTGGGAACGCGCAAGGACATACCATCGAAGCGACCCTTGAGTTCTGGGATGACAAGTGCGAGGGCGCGCGCGGCACCGGTGGTGGTTGGAATGATGTTGGCCCCGGCGGAGCGAGCGCGGCGCAGATCCTTGTGTACCTGATCCAGGATGCGCTGATCATTGGTATAGGAATGGATGGTGTTCATCAGGCCATACTCGATGCCGAACTCGTCGTTCAGCACCTTGGCGGTAGGAGCCAGGCAGTTGGTCGTGCAGGAGGCGTTGGAAATAATGTTGTGCTTCTCTGGATCATACATATTTTCATTGACACCCAGCACGATGGTGATATCCTCGCCTTTGGCAGGTGCGGAGATGATGACCTTTTTCGCTCCGCCCTTGATGTGTGCGGAGGCTTTGCTCGCATCGGTAAAGAGACCGGTCGATTCGATCACGAGTTCTACACCGAGATCGCCCCAGGGAATCTGCGCCGGGTCGCGCTGTGCCAGCACCTTAATGGAATGCCCATTAACGATCAGAGCATCAGGCGTGGCCTCAACTTCGCCAGGAAAGCGACCGTAGGTTGAGTCATACTTCAAGAGGTGTGCGTTAGTGTGTGTGTCGGTCAAATCATTGATAGCGACAACCTCAATGTCGCGGGGATAGCGTTCGAGCATTGCTTTCATGGATTGGCGTCCGATGCGCCCGAACCCGTTGATGCCTACACGTAGCGTCATGTTGTCTCTTCTCCTTGTATATAAAAACTGGGATTGCCATGCTCACGCGCTTCTAACCATGTCAGACATGATTTTACAACGCCATTGTTTCACGTGAAACGGCGGAAGTCCGTCTGCCACCGCTTAAAAGCGTACCACGTTAGTTGCCAACACGCAAGGTGACAATCTAACAGATCAATCACTAAAGCTATGTTCTTTTTGGATTGGAAAATTTTCTAGCAGTGCCCAGTTTTGGGAATAAGAAGCATGGGATAATTGTTTCTCAGTGTGGAACGAACAAGAAGAGGTAATCCCTGTTGGGGATGCCCCGGCGAATGGTGGTGACACACGAGGTTCGTCGGGCACTCACGTATGGTGAGTAATTTCTTGAGGAGGTGAAGTGTATGGCAAACATTGTACGCTTTGATCCATTCAATGAAATGCTCAGCTTACGGGATGCGATGAATCGGCTCTTTGAGCAAAGCTTTGTGCAGCCGATGAGCCTGTTCCGCTCAACTACTTTGAGCGTTCCGATGGATGTGTATGAGACGGAGCAGGGCTATCAGATCAAAGCTCTTCTGCCCGGCGTCAAGGCTGACGATATCGAACTGACCGTGCGGCAGAATACGCTGACCCTGAAAGGCCAGTATCCGGCCACGGTTGAGTCCGAGAAGTCGGTCAACTGGCTGATCCATGAGATTGGCTCGGTCGCGTTTGAGCGCAGTATTACCTTCGACAAACCGATAGATGCCGATCATATCACGACGGAGTACAGCCAGGGCGTGTTGAGCATCTTTGTACCGATCAGTGAGGTCAGTCGTCCGAAACGCATCAGCGTGAAAACCCCCGCTTCCAAAGAGCTGGCGGGCGCTGGCGCGAGCCACTGATAACGGTACGCGCACAAAGCTATAATGTTCTTTAAAATGACATCCTGCTATGCCATTGTTTACTGAATGATGGCATAGCAGGATGTCATTTTTATACTTTTTTATGACTCCGGCACGGGTACGACGCCGACGGAGAAACGCACATACTCGTCGCTATAGCCAAAGCCGGAGCCGGGTACGCCGGCGATGCCGGTTTTCTCGAAGAGCGAGAAGGTATCCTCGCCTGCGGCCAGGCGACTCCAATTGTAGACGGTGGCGTCGTCATCGAGATAAATATCGGCGAAGAGTTGCTGCTCCGCGTTGAGGCGTTGAAGCTGCTGGATCAGGCGCTGGCGGCGCAGGCGATAGAAATTGCGCAGCTTCTCGCCCAGCCAGGGACGGCTCTGCATTAACCGATAGTAGGCCATATAGCGCAGTTGCCACTCGCCGGGGAGCGCGGCCATCGAGTTTGTCCAGCTGGCGGCGAACTGAGGAGCCAGCGTGGCGTCACCGATAGTGACCCAGCCGAAGCGTTCGCCGGTCAGTGTGTGCGTTTTAGAGAAGCTGCTGACGAAGATCGTCCAGCGCAGCACATCAGGCGCAGCGAAGGTCGCCATGCGTGCGTGATCCTCTTCCGGCCTACCGGTACCGATATAGGCCAGATCGGCTAGCACATAGACTTCGTGGCCACACTCGTGACGGGCCTGTAGGACCGCGTGCAAGGCGTTTAATTCGTCCGCCGTGTAGGCAAAGGTGGTGGGATTGTTGGTCACGGTCAGGTAGATAAGCCGAATGTCGGGATGCTCCACAAGCTGTTGTTCAAGTTGCTCGGCGGTCAGCTTGAAGCGATGCTGCGGCAAGGTTGGAAAATGGTACATCTGGTAGTTATAGGAGCGAGCCTGCCATTCCGGTACGTTGAAGCCCGGCTCTGGGAAAAGAATGCCGATCTCCGTCTGTCCACGTTCGCGGTAGATGTGACGGATGGCGCGTAACACCTTGTCGATGCCATCCATCGCGCCCAGGCTCAGATAGAGTTGCTCAGTTGCGACGGAGATGCCCCATCGCTGCATTTCCTCTGTCAGCCACGTGCGCAAGGTGGGGTTGCCGACACCATAAATGTCATAGATACGCGGATCAAACTGCTGTTCTAGCAAGAGATGTTCGCACTCCATCATCTGGAAGCGTAGCCAGAGGTAGGTTTCGCCGGTGGCGATATAGCCGTGTAAATTCTCGCCCGGCAGGGCCACACCCAGTTCGTCGGCCAGCATGCGGTAGTCGCGCTCGCCGCCAGCAGGGCCATCGCACTCTACGATGCGGCGCACATCGATGTCGCCGATAGTACGATTGACGATTTCTGTCTGGATGATCTCCTCAGAGACGCCGTGTTGACGACATGCCTGCGTCAATTCGGCCACGACGCGGGCCATGACGCGAATCGGGCCGGCCCCTTTCATCAGGTGTGGGCGATATTTAACGAGCAGATCGTGCCGCGTCTGGCGAAGGAAGGAACGCTGTTCTTCTATGGAAAGTGTTGCGTTTGTGACGGGGTAGGTAGTGGTTTGCTGCGATAGCACTGAAGTTGCTCCCTTCTAGTTGCGCGAAACATAGCGCCACCCCTCAAGAGAAGTTGCCTGCCTTGAGAAGTTGCCTGATCAACACTGACCAGTTGTGCCATAAGAAGTTTAGCACATAGGCTATAATGCGACAAGATACGGACGCATCTGTGTCAGTAATATGGGTATGTTTCACGTGAAACATAGTTGCGTGAAACATGGTGAGGAGAATGAAGTTATATTGCGAGTTGCAGACGGTGAGGAGAACGGGCATGTTGCAGGACAAGACGGTAGTGATAACCGGTGCGGGACGCGGTATCGGACGCGCGCTAGCGTTGGGCTTTGCCGAACAGGGGGCCACTGTGGGTGTTCATTACGGACATACCCCCACCCAGGCGCGAACGGTTCAGCAAGAGATCGTCATACGCGGCGGACGCGCGGAACTGTTCCAGGCCGATCTGGCGCAGCCAGAACAGGTTGAGCGCTTCATTGCCGAGGTGCATAGCCGACTGGATATGGTGGATATCTGGATCAATAATGCCGGGGCCAGCGCCAACACGCTGGATACGCTGGGCCTGAGCGAAAGCGAGCTATTTGACCTGTTGATGCATGTGGATGTGCGCGGCACGTGGCAATGCTCGCGACAGATTCGTCCCTATCTACGCGACGGCGGCTGTATCCTGACTATGGGCTGGGACGGCGCGCTCGGCAATGTGCCGGGCATAACAACGCTGACCGCGCAACTATACGCCATGAGCAAAGCCGCCGTGATCGCGCTGACACGCTGCCTGGCGACCGAATTCGCGCCCCATGTGCGTGTTAACTGCATCGCCCCCGGCTATATCGAAAACGAATGGGCACAGCGGTTGCCGGAAACGACACGTCAGCGCATAGCGGCGCGCAACCCGCTACAGCGCTGGGGCCACTACGAAGACGTTGTGCAGGCCGCACTCTACCTGGCCTCGCCCGCCGCCGCCTACATCACCGGTCAGGTGCTGATATTGGATGGAGGCACACTGATGCGCTGAACGATAGAATGTTTCACGTGAAACATCGGGAGGCAAAATAGCAGACATCGTGGGTATGTTCCTTACGGATGCCATGTCCATGATGTCCTGTTGCACTTCGTCACATTCACATGACAAACAATCCCTCTTTGACGGCTTGCGTTATCTTCGCAATGTCGGGGGCCAGCGTGCGGTCGTGGTCGAGCATGGGCACAAGCTCGCGTACCTTCTCGTAGGCGGCCTGCACGCCGAGGCCCGCTTTGAGCGGTTTGCGGAACTCCAGCATCTGGGCCGCACAGAGCAGTTCAATTGCCACCACCTGTTGCGCCTGCTCGATGATGCGCAATAGCTTGTTGGCGCTGGTGACACCCATGCTGACAAAATCTTCCATGCCTGCTGAGGTGGGAATGGAGTCGATGCTGGCGGGATGGGCCAGTATTTTGATCTCGTTGACCAGCGCGGCGGCCACATATTGCGCGATCATGAAGCCGGAGTTCAAGCCGGGGTTAGGCGTCAGGAAGAGCGGCGCGCCATTTTCGTCCCAATCGTGCGGCCCCATCAGGCTATAGATGCGCCGTTCCGCGAAGCTGGCCAGATGTGTCAGCGCGATGGCGAGCATGTCCAGCGCCAGCGCCAGGGGTTGACCATGAAAATTGCCGCCGCTCAGCACGTCGCCGTCCTCTGGAAAGAGCAACGGATTATCGGTCACGGCCCCCAACTCGCGCTCGAAGATATTCGCGCAGTAGTGCAGTGCGTCACGCACGGCCCCCAGCACCTGGGGAGCGCAGCGCATAGTATAGGGGTCCTGCACCCTGGGACAGTTCTCGTGGCTGCGATTGATCTCGCTTTCGCGCACCAGGGCGCGTAGATGAGCCGCGCTTTCCTGCTGTCCGGCCTGGCCACGTCGCCGATGAATGCGCTCATCCAAAGGAACATGGCTGCCCATCAGACCTTCGATACTCATGGCGCAGGCCACCTCTGCCGTTTCCAGCAGCGTCCAGGCATCGACGATGGAGAGAATAGCAATGGCTTCCATCATGTGTGTACCATTGACGAGAGCCAGGCCCTCTTTTGCTTGTAGTTGTAAAGGTTCCAGTCCGATGTGGTGCAGCGCCTCGCCGCCGCTCATACGTTGGCCCTGGTAGATAGCCTCGCCCTCGCCGATCAGCACGAGACCCAGGTGTGCCAGCGGAGCCAGGTCGCCGCTGGCACCGACAGAGCCGCGCGAGGGGATAATCGGGTAGACATCGTTATTGAGCAGCGCCACCAGGCTGCGTACCACGTCCACGCGCACGCCGGAGTTGCCACGCGCCAGACTGGCGGCCAGCAGCAGGAGCATGGCGCGTGCGACCTCTTCGCTCACCGGTTCACCCACGCCTGCCGCGTGGCTGCGCAATAGATTATGTTGCAGGTCGAGCAGGTGATCCGCCGGAATGCGCACCCGACTCAAATGGCCAAAGCCGGTTGTGACGCCATAGACCTTGCGTTCCTCGTGTGCCAGTTGCTGGATGAAAGTACGCGCGATCTCAATCCGTCGTACCGCCTCATCGCCAATGGTTACGCGCGCGTGCCACCGCGCTACTGCAATTACGTCCTGTGGTGTAAGAGCCTCACCTTGCAGCGTAACCTGCGTGGGTAAAGTAGTTGATAGTGTATATACAGACCTCTCCATAGAAGTTCCATCCTTTCCGGGCATCTTTGCCTTGAGTGTAACATAGCACGGAAAGCAGGGCAGGTACAAGGGGAGAGTGTTTCCATGTGAAATGGGTGCCCTATGCAAGATAAAAATTTCTGTTATCGTGGCCTTAAATCGACGAGGCAGAGGAAGTGCGATGTTTCACGTGAAACATTCCCTCGTTTACGAGCGAAGGTTATTGCTGATCTGCGCGATGGGTGCGACGATTAGCAATCCCACGGTTACAATCAGCAGCGGCGTATTGAGGTACCCCATCGATGACGCGAAGATGGGCGGAGCCAGCAGCACGAAGAAGTAGAGACATTGCGCCAGCCCGGCGTACTTGCCCCAGCGCGTTGAGCCGAAACGCACCGGTTTCGCCAGCCAGAAATAGCTGAGCAGCGCCGCCAGCAGTGGCACAATGAAGCGCAGCAGCATCAGCAAGCCGACCCACAGCGGTAGCACGCCGTTCTGAATGAGTATGAGGGTCAGCGCCAGGTAGAGGCAAAAATCGGTTTCGCCATCGGCTATCTGTCCCAGCTTGCTCTGCGTCCCCGTGCATCGTGCCACTTGCCCATCCAAAATATCCGTGACGACGCCCACGATAAAAATGCCCAGCGCCAGCCCCGATGGCGTCATCAATCCGCCGACCAATCGCCCCAACAAATAGCCCGCACACAACCCTCTCAGCATCGTCAGTGCATTGGCAATCCCCACTGTCCTGAATACTGTGCCCGTTGCTGGTGTGGCCGGTCGATTCAGGCCCAGGTGCCAGAAGAGATCACTCTGTTGCCAGACGATGCAGAAGAGCAGGCCGGGGAGCAATCGCAACATCGTGCTGCTGCCCTCGGTTAGCATGGTAACGAGCAGGATGCCCACAGTCAGAAGGCCGACCAATGCCGTGAGACGCAGCCAGGAGCGCGTCAACGTTGGATGGGCAGCGGCGGTGTCACAGGACATTTGCCAGGAGTGAACAAAAAAGTGCCACCATGCCGCCGGACTGAATTTCTCTGCTTGCAGCGAGGTTAAAAGATCAACTACGAACTGGTTCTCGCTTTTGAGTGTCTGTGACATCGCTCCGTTCCTTCTGCTTCGATGTTTCACGTGAAACATTATGGTGTGGCGGGATCACTTCCAATAAAGCACCATGCGCATGAGATCGTGTGTGTGCTGCGCCGTGTGCTGGAAGGTCTTGGAAACAATCCAGCGCATGGAGACATTGTCCCACACCGTCTCGCGTATCTCCTGCCAGCGCCGTTCATCAAATTGAGGCAAGAGTGCGATCTGTTCGGCGCGCACCTGCTCGAACGAGGTCAGCGGGGTCTCCATGCCGACGGCCTTGAGTTGATAGCCGAACCACTCCGCAAGATTCATTGTTTACATCCCTCTGCTAAGAGGGCAGTTATCGCAATGTTGGGATTTCACAAACCATATGTTTCACGTGAAATATTGCCTTTACTTATGCTACGAAGACGGATTGTACCAGGTTCACGCCGAAGTGGTAGCCAATCTCTCTGTAGTCGTGAATAGACCAGAAGGCCAGTTCGCAGCGTTTGCCGACCTCGATGCTGCCGATCTGATCTTGTAAGGCTAGCGCACGCGCGCCGTTGATAGTCGCCGCCGTCAGTGCTTCTTCTAGCGACATGCCCATGGCCGACATAGCGAGGCCAATCATCATTTGCATATTCTCACAGTATGACGTACCCGGATTGAAGTCGGTGGCCAGCGCTACGTCCAGGCCCAGGTCGAGGAAGCGCCGCGCCGATGGGTAAGGAGTGCGCAGTGTGTAGGAGCAGCCTGGCAGCAGCGTAGCGACGACACCGGCCTCGCGCATAGCAACCAGGTCGTCGTCGCTGGCGTGATCAAGATGATCGGCAGAGGTCGCGCCGAGTTCCGCTGCCAGGCGAGCGCCGCCGCTCGCCGTGAGTTGATCGGCGTGCAGTTTTAGCTGGTAGCCCAACTCTTTGGCGCGTGTCAAAATGCGGCGGCATTCCTCTAACGTGAAAGCTTCTTGCTCGCAGAAGACATCGCAGAAACGCGCCAGTCCGACAAAAGCGGGTAGCATCTCTTCAACGATCAAATCCACGTAGCGTTCGCGTTGTTCACGATACTCCGGCGGAACGCTGTGTGCGCCCAGGAAGGTCGGAACCACGTGCATACGGTTCTGCGGGTAGGGGTTCTCGTCCAGGAACCGGTTCAGTTCCTTTAAAATCTGTAAACAGGTCTCTTCGCTCTTGCTCTCCAGCCCATAGCCCGTTTTAGCTTCGACCGTCGTGGTGCCGTGCCGACGCATCCTATCCAGACGAGGCTCGGCCTGTGCCAGCAACTCTTCCTTGCTGGCGGCGCGCGTGGCACGCATAGTCGTGAGGATGCCGCGCCCCTCGGCCAACAGTTGGGCATAACTGACACCCGCATGCCGCTGATGAAACTCCTCTGCCCGGTCACCCGCGAAGACGAGATGAGTATGTGAATCGACGAGGCCGGGTGTAACTACTGCGCCCTGTGCATCCACCAGCAGGATGCTATCGGTGGAAAGGCCATGTGCTGGCTTCGTCTCATCATGGACAAAGTATGGCGCGAGTTCATTGTCCGGTCCGATCCAGACAATCAGGCCGTCGTGTATGGCGATGGCAGCGTGGTCAATCACCTGCAACGTTCCCCTGGCTCCGGCCACTGGTTGCCGGGCCACCGTCACCAGTTGCCCGATATTGCGAATAACGGTATCTGCCTGGATGGTTGGTGTGTTCATAAATCGCTCTCCTCCCCGTAGGGGCGTGATTGATCACGCCCTGGTCGTTCGCTGGCTTGTTGATAGGATGTGATCTTGCAGGGTATAATCAAGAAATTCTCACCTAAAATCGGTGCTCTCGTAGGGGCGTGATTGATCACGCCCTGTTCGCTCCTCGCCCCGCTCGCAGGGTATAATCAAGAAATTTCTCACCTAAAATCGGTGCTCTCGTAGGGGCGTGATTAATCACGCCCTGTTCGCCCCTTGCCCCGCTTGCAGGGTATAATCAAGAAATTTCTCACCTAAAACGGTGCTCTCGTAGGGGCGTGATTGATCACGCCCCTACGAGATCGCCGATTTCGATGGTTAAAATCCATAATCACATCCTTACAAGAAATTACCTCTTGCTTAGTACCCTCTCTACATGATACATTGAAAAGGTGATTGTGTCTTCCCACCAAACTATCGTTGTATAGATTAATGTTACCACTATCCAATGACGGATAGTCAGTCAGCAGGAGGCAATGCATGAGCATCGTAGACGCTGTCAGCGGCGATAGTCTTCCCCCACTTATCAAGCCACCGATTACGCAGGAGCAACTGCGGCGTTATGCCGAGGCTTCAGGCGATTTCAACCCGATCCATCTTGATGAAGCGGCGGCGCGGCGCGTCGGTCTGGATGGTGTCATCGCTCATGGTATGTTGAGCATGGCGTTTCTTGGGCAGTTCGTCAATCAGCAGATCGCAGGCATCCCCGGCGCGTTCCTGGCCCATCTGCGTGTGCGTTTCAGCAACATGGTACGGCTCGGCGATACCCTTACCTGTCAGGGCATCGTCAAAGAGCGCGAGCAGACGCTCGATGGTCGCACACTGGTACACCTGACCTGCGAGGCGCATAATCAACATGGCGTGGTTGTCACGGCGGGCGAGGCCACCGTCTCTCTGCCCACAACATATAACGAGCAGGGTGGCGTAGCAGGGTGACTGCAAGTGTTGCCTTGTTTGCCATTCCGATAAATGTTTCACGTGAAACATTCTTGTGTGAGTATGTCTGCCGATTGAGGAACAGTGCAGTTCGATTTACGAAAGAGAGCATTGTATGATTGGGGAACAGCCAATGACCTTGCGGGATATCCATGTTCTGTATGACTTCTCTATTTACAATTGTAAGCACTTCGGCCCCTATACGGCGTTGATCTATGACGATCAGCGCCAGACGCGCGCCTACACTAATGTCGAGGTGGCGCGTGAGGCCACGCAACTGGCGGTGGGTCTCAAGAAACTGGGTATCGAGAAGGGTGATCGCATCATCGTAATGATGCCCAATAGCCCCGAAGTGATTATCTCATATCAAGCGATAGCGCGCACCGGAGCGATCATTATTCCCGTCCTGCCTCTACTCAAAGGGCCGGAGGTGCATTATATTGCGCAGAACTCCGGCGCGAAGGCCATCATCACCAGCAGCATCCTGCTTCCTCTCCTGCAAGGCGCGCTGACCGATGTTCCCACCATGCAGTACATCATCGTCACCGATCTCGGCGGTGAGCAGGCCACTGAACGGCTCATCCCTTACCGCGCTGTGGTGGCGAGCGGGGCCGACCATGCTGACAAGTACTTGCAAGAGCCAGAGAATCCGCCCACCAGCGATGATACTGCCATCATTCTCTATACCTCCGGCACCACCGGTCGCCCAAAGGGGGTGATGCTCTCGCACCGCAATCTCGTCTCGAATGCCACCGCCAACGGCGAAGCGGAGGAGGTCGATCCGACCCTCCCGCACGAGGTCACTCTGGCTGTGTTGCCTCTGGCACATGCCTACGGCATCCTGGTCTCTAACCTGGCCTATGTCAGTGGCTGGCAGGTCGTCATGCTGCCGCGTTTCGAGCCAACCGCTGTGCTATCGGCCATCGAACGCTACAGGGTAGTGGCCTTTGGCGGCGTACCGGCCATGTTTGTCGCGCTGCTGAACGCACCCGATGCCGATAAATACGATACCAGCAGCCTGCAATGGTGCGGCAGCGGCTCGGCTCCTTTGCCGGTCGAGGTACTGAAAGCCTTTGAGCAGAAATTTCACTGCGAGATCCGCGAGGGCTATGGACTCTCCGAGGGCACGACGGCCCTGACCACGCACCCGGCGGGCGTGCTACGCAAGCCCGGCTCGGTGGGCTTGCCATTGCCAGGGGTAGAGATACGCATTGTCGATGAAAACGACAATCCTCTGCCCACAGGCGAAATCGGCGAGATTGTTTCACGTGGCCCCAACACCATGCAGGGCTACTTCAATATGCCGGAGGAGACGCAGGCCGCGTTGCGCAACGGCTGGCTGCATACCGGCGATATGGGCTACTTCGACGAAGATGGCTACCTGTATGTCGTCGAGCGCAAGAAGGACCTGATTATTCGCGGCGGCTTCAACATCTATCCGCGCGATGTTGAAGAGGTGCTGAATTCTCATCCCGCCGTCGTGGAAGCAGCGGTCGTGGGCGTGCCGTCGGAGCGCATGGGCGAGGAGGTCAAAGCCTATGTCGTCACACGCGCTCCGGTCGAGGCTGAGGAGCTAATGCTCTATTGCCGCGAGCGTCTTGCCAACTACAAGACGCCCAGCCAGATTGAATTTCTACCCGCATTACCACGTAATCCCATTGGTAAAATCGACAAGAAGGAGCTAAGGAAACGCCATGTCAATTGATATGCCTATCGAGGATGCTTCCGTCTCACAATTGCAGCAGGTGCCAATTGATCGTGTGATGAGTATTATTGACGAGGGGTTGGTACACCTGCCGAGCTATCGTGAACTTTACTATCGCTGGGAACGCCAGCAGTGGATGACGCAGGACATCGACTTCTCGACCGACCGTCAACAGTGGCAAGCGATGAACGAGGAAGAAAAGAGAATGCGCCTGGGTGGCCTCTCGGCCTTCTTCAAAGGCGAGGAGTGCGTCACTAACACACTCGCGCCTTACGCCGTCGCCATGCCCACAGACGAGATGCGCATCTTCCTCACCACGCAACTGGTAGACGAGGCGCGCCACACCGTCTTCTTCGAGCGTTTCTTCACAGAGGCACTCGGCATCAACTATGGCCATCTGGAAGCTACACTCGGCGTCGTCGAGAAGAATATGAATCCCAAGACGCACTACCTGCTGGTCGATGCGCTCAACGATGTCTCAGACCGCATCCGGCGCAATCCGTCCAGTATGGCCGACCTGATCGAGGGCGTCGTCCTCTATCACATCATCATCGAAGGTACGCTGGCGCTGGCCGGTCAACGCTCCATCCTGGAGGCATATCGCCAGATGAATATCTTTCCCGCCTTTCGCGGCGGCTTTACCGCCGTGGCGCGCGACGAATCGCGCCATGTCGTTTTCGGGGTGAAGTTCTTGCGTGATATGATTCAACAAGATGCGGCGAACGCGCACACGGTCTACGCGGCGGTCAACAAATACGCGCCCACTGCCATCGAAGGACTGACACCCATTCCAGAAGGCATCCAGATGATGCTGGAGCAGAAGATGGACCCCTGGCAGACACCGCGTTATGGGGCCGAGTCCCTGCGCAAGAAGTTGAAGGTCATCGGCATCAGTATGGAGATACCGAGCGTCCCGCCGCCGCCAACATTCTAGCTGAGGAGTTGATTATGGTATCGGCAGTGGTATTGATTAACGTGCAACGCGGAGAGGTGAACGAGACGGCGCAACGTCTGCTCGAAATCGAGGGCGTGGCCGAGGTCTATTCGGTCACGGGCGAATACGATCTCGTGGCCCTCTTGCGCTTGCAACACTACGAGGACCTGGCGGATGTGGTCACGAAACACATGGTCAAAATACCTGCCATCACGCGCACCAATACGCTGATGGCCTTCCAATGCTACTCTCGCGCCGATCTGCAACAGGCGTGGGACATCGGAGTGGAGTAGTATGTATTGTCAGATAATCACGCTATAAGGATTGCACGCGACAATCTTTATAGCGTGATTATCTGACAGTATATCAGTATGATCTACGCAACTATGCGTTCTCAATCGTGGGGCCGCTGGTTGGAGCGGGATTGGGATGGCTCTGCTGCGTGCTGCCCTGGAAGGTCGCGTCGGCGAAATCGCCTTCCTGCGCTGGTCGCTTAAAGACGTAGTAGGCCGAGTTACCGGTGAGAGGCTGAATGCCGACCAGTTCCCAGCCATCTTTGCCCAGACCGTTGAGGTAGCGGCGCGCGAACGTACTGCGGCGTTCGTTGCCAATCAGTGTTTCTACGCCCTCGGAAGAGATGCGGCCACGATAATCAATATACACAACCTTGTAGGCCCATTGTTGTGCCATGCGGTGTACTCCTTTCTGCAAAGAGGCCGATAGGCCAGGAAGCTGGCCCGGCCTTGCTCTTGAGCCTTCACAGAGAAAGCCCCCAGACCATATCCGATGGTCTGGCCACCCATCTGTGTTCGCTCAACGTTATCTCGTTTGTCGTGCCTCGCAATGCAGACTCTCGTCGCTGAACGGGCACCGACGGGTGAACGAGAGGGCATACCGGGTTCCACAATCAATATGCCGAACTCTCGCGGGTTCTCTCTGTTCAGGCTCGCCCTGCACTGTGTTAAGTATACCCATCCAGGATGTAAATAGCCCCGCCAGTCTGGCTAGTTTTTAGCCCGGAGCAAATAGCGAGGGCACTACCTGTCAGTCTTGACAGGTACTTGCGACGAGCGAACAGCGTCGATAATTTTGCATTTACCCTGATCTTTTTCAATATTTACTACTTTATTGGGCAAATGTAAAATATTCTTTCGCTCATTTAAATAATATAAATAATTGTTTATGAGCTTGACATTCACTGATTTTCTATATAAAATTGTTTCCATCAAAGGTTCCTTCCTTGTTGAAGAGCCGGAGAGAAAACATTTATAGTTTATATAAAGCATCAACTCTCATAGAGAGCAAGAGAAAGGAAGCAAGCAAACATGCGTGGGAAATTGAACATACAAATGATAGAACTTACGGATGAGGAAATGGCGCAGGTAGTTGGGGGTGAGTTCGCCTGGGATGGTATGGGCGCTTTTGGTCTCGGCTTGCCGTTGATTGGCGCTCCATTCGTGAGTCCATTGCTAGCAGCCTGTGGCGTCGTCGGCGTACCGACGATTCTGCCGACCCCCTTCATTCCAACGCCCTTCACTGGCTGTTTTGTCTGCTAGAGTCCTCACCGGCTAACACAACGGCGCAACTATGACACTCGTAAGAATGTAAATAGTTATACTTTTGCCGACGGAATATTCTCCCACGCCACCCGCGACTTCCTGTAGCGGGTGGCGTGGTTTGTCTTCTCAAATGCCCAGGATCACGGCGATATAACTGCGGGTCTCAGAGGGAATACATTGCATCCAGTAGTCGCCGCAATAATAGGTAGCTCTATAGACGGTGCCTGGACCGGCATTGTAGGCTGTCAGCGCCTCGGCGTAACCGCCGTACTGGCGTAGGTAGCTCGCCATCAGGTGCGCGGCTCCCCAGAGCGACTGTTGCGGATTCCAGGGATTGATGCCGAGCGAGGCCGCTGTAGCCGGTTCAAATTGCGCGATACCGATGGCTCCGGCGTATGAGACAACATAGGGCTGGAAGCCACTCTCCTCATTGATCTGACGCACGAAGATATCCGGCGAAATACCTGCGGCAAGGGCATCCTGACGGGCCAGTAAGACGTAGTAGTTCTGTGCGGGCAGGCTGGTGCCGATACCGCTGTAGCCGCCCTGAGTAGTGCTGGGCGAGGGAATACAGATGCGCTGCGCCGGAAAGATAAGATTAGGGTTGGCGATGTGATTGTAACTGGCGAGCGTCTGCACAGTGCTGTGGTAGCGATAGGCGATGCCGCTGAGTGTGTCGCCCCAGCGCACAAAATAGGTCTGGTTGCCAGTCGGGCACGCGCCTTGTGCGAAGCTGCGTATGCCAAAGAGCGAGCCACCCAGCGCACCCGTACCGACCAGTACGAACACGGCGACGAGCAACAGGTGACGCCCCATGTAACGCCAGAACGGTACGACACGTTGCCTGAGCGCGTTGTAAAAAGATGTCATCCAGCAAATCCTTTCTTTTTGTATTGCACAGTTAAGCCTGACGATTGCCCATGCAGGCAAAGTCATTAGAAAATACCTGAACGCTGGTATTGTTGGGGTAGGTTAGTACTTTTGTCTCACCCTTTGGCCTGAGTAGAGCTACTCCTGAACAAAAGAGCTTTTTTTAAATTCATCGAACCTTTGTACCATCTCCTCTTGACTATCAGGCAGGGTGTGTTATACTTAGCAAGAAGAAAATTTGTTCTAATGGTGGTAACCAGGTTATCACAAAGTAAAAGCCGACAGCGAAATTTGCTCTCATCCCCCGGAAAGGAGTATCGTCATGGGAACTACGCAGGTGCGCAGGCCCTCTCAGCCCATTCGGCGCGACGCCATCGACGACGAGGACGCCATCTATGATACCCGTCCTCATACCAGCACACGCCGCTATCGACCCGGCACGTCTTCCACGAAGGGCGTAGCGGCTCTCTCAAAGCCTGGCAAACCTGGCCACTCTGATGCGCAGGACTCTCTCTCATCCGGCGTGCGCCGCCGCAGCCTGACCACCGCACCGCCGCGCACCAATGGCGTTGTCTCCAGTGCGATTACAACAATTCGAACTGAGGAGCTGGTCCGCCTGCGCCGTTCACCCTGGCTCTATGTCGTGGGCGGCATGCTCATCATGGTCTTCTTCATCCTGGCTATTATCAGTTTCAGCGCGTGGTGGACGAATATGCAGAATGACCTGCGTTATGGCTATCCGCGTACCTATCAATTCGATGCGGTGGTTGGTCACGAAGATAGCGCTGCTCACCCCACACACTTTATCTTGCTCAACCTGCATGGCCATATCGAGATCGTTGAAATGCCCGGCGGCAACGCTGCACTCACCCGCATCTATAGCGGCCCCACGCTCTATGGTCCCAATAGCGATCTCATCCCCGTGACCGGCGAGGTACGTGCCGTCAAAGGGGGCAAACCTGAGCTGATTCTGCATGTGCAGGGCCAGCAGATCATTTTTGTTAATGACGGAAAAACATTTCATTTACAATCATCATAGACAATTATTGAACAAAGATTTAGCTTATCTTGAGACTTTCTTGAGCCAATCCAGGTAAGATACCCTTCGTAGGGGGAAAGCAACGTGGGAACACCAATAACTCTGTACTAGAGTGTGTTCCCACTCCCCACATTTTCTGAAGAGGAGAGAAGGAATGACCTGGATAACTTTTCATCGCTCACGCGGCATCTCACTATTTCTTCTAGCCGCATTAGCACTATTAGCCTTGATGTTCACTCTGTCGGCCTGCGGCACCGGCGCGCAGAACGTCAATAGCCTCAGCAACTCGCTCTCAACCACCAGCATTACACAACATCATCGGCATGGTTCAAACAATGGTGGCAGTGTTACCAGCGTGACGAACCAGCAAGGCTCATCCTCAACCAGTATAACTAATGCTCAGCAATCGGTGCAGAGTATGAAGCAGCAGGTGCAGAATATGCTCAACGAGCTAGATGCATCCAACAATGATGCGCAAAATAGCGCCAATCAGGCGACGCAAGACAATCAGCAGATACCATAACGAACCACAGCAAAGAGTGACTCTTTGACACTATCACCTTATTAAAGAATTAAGAGGGAGAACGCGATATGAAATATCTATTGGCACACCTTTTGCGACATGTACGTCGTTTTACATTGCCCGTACTGGTTGGTCTGTTGGTATCTGGTTTCGCCCTTCCGGCAACCACTCAGGCCGCCTCGGTTTATAGCGCCGCGTGTGGCAACAACCTTTCATGCGTAATCAATTTCGGAAATCAGCAGATTCAGGCACGCCTCAACGCACTGAATACGTTGAACGGTCGCATTAACTACTGGCAAGGCAAAGGTGCTCTCACCGATACCCAGGTCAGCACTTTGCAGGCCGACGTCTCCAACAACGAAAATGGCCTCGGCGCGCTACAAAAGCAACTCGATGCCGAGACGAATATTCAGAACGCACGCCAGGATGTGCGCAACCTCTATTATCAATTTCGTATCTACGCAGTGGTGCTACCACGTGATTACCGCACTATCCACGCCGACATTGCCGGAAACATCGCTATGAAGTTACAGAGTATGGAGAGTGATTTACAAAATGACATCAATGCCGCCCCTGCCGGTGAACAACAACAACTTATGTCGTATTACAATAACTTCGTACAAGAGGTGAGCGATGCCGCCAGCGATGTGCAAACGGCGCAAAACGAATTGCCTATGCTGACTCCCACCAGTTTCAACAATAACGCCGCCAGTTACAAAACCACTCTGGCCAGCGTAACCAGTGCCGATCAGAATGCGCACAAAGAGCTACATCAAGCTGGCTATGACCTCAACCAGATTGAGAAGGTGCTGGGCTAAGCAGGTAAAGAGAGCCTCGCCCGATGGCCATAAAAAGGCGACCGCACAACGCGGTCGCCTCTGCGTAATGATTCCCCCTCCTAATTTCCCCCTGGTAAGTTTATTCACAAATATGGCGCTCTTCCCATCCTCTCCGCCATCTTCCCCATGAGCGTGTGCAGTGAGTGACCACCCTTTCCACCTGCTCTCCCACCAGAACAGCCAACCCGCTCCCTGACCACGCGCAACCCGGCCTCGACCTTGCCCATCCCTCTCTACATATCCTCACCGATAGGTCTTGTTCAGCCCTGCCACCTCACGCTGCTGTTCCTGTCCTCTCTGCTGGTAATACTATATCATGCTGTTATGACGAAACCGTGAACACTCTTCCGAATTGTATGAATAAATTTTCACCCCGGTGGGATAGGAGGTTCCGTAAAAAGATTACAGTTTGTTCATTTTTTGCCAATCCTGCGCAAACTTATCTACCGCCTGCTCGCTGAGTGGGTCGCGTACCATGTCCAGCAGCACATTGGGGGTGATCGTCAGGTCGTGCGCGCCCGCCAGCAGCGCGGCGGCGACCTCTGCCGGTGTCTTGAGGCTGGCGACCAGCAGGCGCGTTTCCTGAACGGCGGCAGTAGGTACCGTAGCCTGGTGCTGCGCGATCAGTTGTACCATCTGTGTCACCCGCTGGCTGGCATTAATGCCAGAGCGCTCCAGGCGATTAAAATACGGGATAAGATAGTCTGCTCCCGCCTGCAAGGCACAATAGGTCTGAGCAAGGGAAGTCACAGCGGTAAAGGCCACACGATGTTGCTGGTGTTTGAGCTGTATGGCAACCTTGAGACCAACCTGGGTCATGGGAATTTTAGGAATCACGCGCTGGGGAGCGACCTGAATGTAGGTTAGCGCCTCTCGGAGCATCTCTTGCTCCGTAAGAGCGCCTGGTTGGATGAAGATCGTACCTTCCACCTGCTCCAGCAGTGTTTGCAGCAGGGAAAGCGGACTGAGTTTTTGCCCCTGCTCACGTGCCGCCAGCATGATGCTCGGATTCATGGTTACACCGGCGAGGGGTACCGCTTGCGCGGCTTCTATGATATGATGAAGGTATGCACAATCAACATAGAGGGCCATAAGTCATGCTCCAATCTCATCTCCTGGTCGAGACTGTCCAGCTCAAGACAGACGATACATTACTGATGCTCAACTCGGCGGCTGATCCGTTGACCACGCTCGCGCTCCAACGGCTGCACGTCGGCACATTGACGCTGGCAGAAGACTCCATTGTGACCATTCAGCGTTTTATGCAAGAAAGCCGACGCGCGTCGGCAGCGCCGCCACCGCGTGTGCGCCACGTGCCATTTCATGATTACATCTTACACCATGCCGCAGCCAACACCGATATCGCCGCCATGAATTTGCTCTACCAGCCGGGGAATAGCTGGATGCTCTATGGACTACACGTAGGTGCCTACGCGCTCCGTCCCGGCGGCCAGCTCTATGTGACCGGAGCCAGGGATCGCGGCATCCTGACGATAGCGAAGCGCATGCAGGAACTCTTCGGCAACGTCGAAACGCTGGAGATCAGCAAGGGACATCGTGTCCTGCGCTCTCTACGTTGTGAGCAACCCACGCTGGAGAGTATTGCGGCAGCCATACCCCCGCTTTCCATATTCGCCGCCACCAAGCTGGATGAAGGGACGCGCATGCTGCTAGACGCCTTAGAGGTGCGCGTGACTGACAGGGCGCTGGACCTGGGCTGCGGCGTTGGCCATCTTGGCCTGCATATCGCTCGTCGGGCCACAAAAGGATACGTAACAATGGTCGATGCCAGCCTGGCCGCTGTCGCGGCAGCGCAACAGGCCATTACCGAGAGCGGCCTGAGCAATATTCGCGTGCTGGCCAGCGATGGCATCAAAGAGTTACAGGAAAGGCACTTCACGCTGGTAGTTACCAATCCCCCTTTCCATCAAGGGGGGCTGCAAGGTACGCAGACGGCTGAGCAATTTATCCGTGAGGCAGCCCACGTGCTTGCGCCGCGCGGACGTTTCTACCTGGTTGCCAATCGCTTTCTGAAATATGAGCCGGTGCTACGTTCGTGCTTCACGCTGGTCGAAGAGGTGGCCGGTGATAGCCGATACAAAGTCTTGCGTGCGATGAACCTGCCAGGCACGAGAGGCCAGGGTGGGTAGGCGAACAGTACTTTTTTCTTATTTTTTTGATAGCTCTGCCGGTGATATGATAGTTTTACATCCTGTGCTTAAGTATGCAATTATTTTTCCTGATGTATCAACGTCTCATCAGGGCTTGCTATAGGTACCGATAAGGTGTATAATAGAACAGGTGTTCATCTATTTTTAGGAGGTCGCTCATGGCGAGCGGTAGCTACGTCAGCAGAGAGTCTGTACCACTTGAGCTTATCGAGACCATTGAGACGCAAAGCCGGATTCCGGCGCGCACCCGCAAGCTACAAGCGGTGGAACTTGAAGCAAAGAGTGCTGAGGACGAGGAAAAGGCCGATGGCGAAGCAGGTGAGGCTGAAATTGCATGTTCTACGTCCAGTAGAGCAACGCAATCTACCCAACTCCGACGCACTACCGGCTCCAAACCTCTAGTTGTTGACGTCCAGGCTCCGCGCGCCACCGCTTCCAGACCGCTGGTTGTTGACGCCCAGGTTCCGCCACCGCTCCAGCGCCATCGCACCTGGCTCAATCCTCTGGTGATCAGCCTGGTATGCGTGATTGTTGGCGCTGGTATATTGACCGCTGCCGCCGTTATGCAGCGTCCGGGTCAGGCCTCAGTGGTGAGCTTTATTGGTGGGCAGGTCTACTCGGTGCAGGTAGGCGGCTCGCTGGCCGGTACCTGGCAGTCAAATCAACCACTGCCGCCTAAAGTGCCTATTACCCCTCATGTCGGCCCTTACTCCGTTGTTGGTAAACCGACCATTACCGCTGCCTTCATCAATAAAGTACTGGCCGCCTACAATTCGCCGGCTGCCGGTAAAGGACAGGCACTCTACGACCTCGGCGTGCAGTACGGCATCGATCCCGTCTTCGCGCTGGCCTTTTTCATGCATGAAAGCAGCTTCGGCACGATGGGCGAGGCGCGCTCCAGCCTCTCGCTCGGCAATCTGCGCTGTATTCCTAATTTTGAGTGCCGCGATGGCTATGCCTGGTTCCCCACCTGGGAAGCGGGCTTCAAAGCCTGGTATGCCCTGATTCGCAATCTCTACGTGGCCGACTGGGGCCTCACTACCGTTGAGCAGATTATTCCCCGCTACGCTCCCCCATCAGATAACAATAATGACTCGGCCTATATCTCCGCCGTAGAGCATGCCATTGACACATGGCGCGCCGGTTATGTATATCCGTAGCTTATAAATAAAAAGAATAAAAGCGAGCAGGGCAAGCGCGAGGTATCGTCCCCACAATGATATGATGCCCGCTTTGCTCACTCCTAATAGTAGGAGCGGACCTTGCCCTGCTTCCTGATTACGCGCTGACCAGCCCCTGTTGCAAGGCGCGGCTGAGCGCCTCAGTGCGACCGGAGACGTTGAGTTTCTGGTAGATGTTGGCAAGGTGAAAGTTGACCGTGCGCTCGCTGATGTACAGGCGCTCCGCGATCTCCTTGTTGCGCAGGCCGCGCGCCAGCAGACGCAGAACCTCTAATTCACGCGCCGTTAATGCCTCGTGTGGCATGTTGCGACCCTGACGACCGAAGCGCGAGAGCAGGCGTCCCGCCAGTTGTGGCTGCACCAGCACTTCTCCTCTGGCTACCGTGCGCAGCGCCTGCGCCAGCTCGTCGGGCGCGATATCCTTCAACACGTAGCCGTCGGCACCGGCGCGCAAGGTTTCATACAGATACTCCTCGCGGTTCTGTGCTGAGAGCAGCAGGACATGGGTATCGAGTTGCAATTGTTTGATCTGGCGCAGTGCCTCTAAGCTCTGCCCATCCGGCAACTGTGCATCCATCAACACGACCTGTGGTCCCAGTTCCAGCGTCTCGCTAACCGCCTGCACGCCGTCAGCCGCCTCGCCAATCACGCGCAGGTCGGCATAGCTCTCTAGCAGGCGGCGCAGGCCTGCACGTGTTACTGCCTGCCCATCCACGATCAAAATGCGTATCGGCCCTGTTCCCTCTGCACTCGTTCTAATCTTCTGTTCGCTCACCGGCACATCTGATGTGGACAGTTGTGGCGCATAAGTATAAGGTATATGCGCCAGCACACGCACGCCGCGTTCCCCCTGTGTTTCGCGCTGAAGCGTGCCGCCAATCTGTTCGACGCGATAGCGCAGGTCGGTGAAGATGGAATGCTCCGAGCGTGTGACCGACGGCGGTGCCGCTTGTAGGAAAGCAGGAAGAGCGTTTTCAGGGGTGGGAGATACAGGAGATATGGCAGACATCGGGGATAAGTTTTCCACCGCGTCCTGAGCAAGCTGACCATCGTCCTCAATGCTCATGCGTACCTCATCCAGCGCATAGATGAGCGCAAAACGGATGGTGCGTGTATCTGCGTGATGACGCACATCATAGAGCGCCTCACGGGCGATGTGGAACAGCAGGCGCTCGGCAATGCTGCTCAGCTCATGCTCCTTTGCCCGCCCCTGCTCGTCCGCGCCGGAGACCACGATGCGGCTGGAGAGATGCAGCGTCTCAGCGGTTTCCTCCACGAGTCGTGAGAGCGCCTCACTCAGCGTTACGCCCTCCAACTCCGGCAAGCGATCCTGCTCATAGCTAGCGCGTACCGTGTGGAGCGCCTCCCGCGCCATCTGCGCGGCGGCCTCCAGGCCGTCGCGCAGCGCGGGCAGGTTGCCCCCCGCCGTAGGGGCGTGATTCATCACGCCCTGAGAGCCTTGCCCGCCCTGAGAGCCTTGCCCGCCCTGAGAGCCTTCAACTAGCGTTTGCAGGGCGTTGATTTGAATGAGGAGCGCGCTCAGCGTCGCTTGCAGCCGCTCCTTAGAAGCCGTATCCATCGTTTATCCCCAGGCATTCTGTAGGGGTTTGTCACGTTACGCATTGGCGGTCTGGTGAACTGCGGTCATGCGTAGTTTGCCGTTCTCGACGTCGAGAAGGACCGTGTCACCATCGTGGATCGTCCCATCCAGTATAGCCCGCGCGATGCGGTTCTCGACCTCTCTCTGGATCACGCGCTTGAGCGGGCGCGCGCCGAACTGTGGGTCGTAACCTTCATTAGCCAGCAGTTCTTTCGCACTCTCGCTGAGATTCAGTGTGATGTGCCGCTCGGCCAGGCGTGGACGGATGCGGTTGATCTGAATCTCGACGATGTTCTTCATCTGCTCGCGCGTCATCGGATGGAAGATGACCACCTCGTCGATACGGTTGATGAACTCTGGTCGGAAGCCCTCTTCGCGCAGACGTTGGCGCACGATGCGCTGTAAGTCCTCCTCGTCCATGCCGTCCAGTTCCGGTAGCCAGCGATTGCCGACGTTGCTGGTCATGATTATGACAGTGTTCTTGAAATCGACGGTACGGCCTTGCCCATCGGTCAGACGCCCATCATCCAGTATTTGTAACAGGATGTTGAAGACCTCCGGCGCGGCCTTCTCGATCTCGTCCAGCAGAATCACGCTGTATGGGCGGCGGCGCACCGCCTCGGTCAATTGTCCGCCTTCCTCATAGCCGACATATCCGGGCGGGGCACCGATCAGGCGCGAGACTGAGTGCTTCTCCATGTACTCGGACATGTCGATGCGAATCAAGGCCCGTTCATCGTCAAACAGGAACTCGGCCAGCGCGCGTGCCAGTTCGGTCTTACCGACGCCGGTCGGCCCCATGAACAGGAAGCTGGCAAGCGGACGATTGGGGTCTTGCAGACCGGCACGGGCACGCCGGATGGCATCCGAGACGATCTGTAGCGCCCGATCCTGACCAACAACACGCTGGCGCAGGCGATCCTCCATCGTCAACAGCTTCTGTACCTCGCCCTCCATCAGCTTCGTGACCGGAATATGCGTCCACTTGGAGACGATTTCAGCGATGTCCTCGGCATCAACCTCCTCTTTGAGCATGCGTGCGCTCTTCATATTCGCCAACCGGGCCTCCATGCTCTGTATGCGCTTCTCCAGTTCGGGGATGGTGCCATAGCGCAGTTTGGCCATATCTTCCAGCCGGTACTCGCGCTCGGCCTTCTCCAGCTCGACCTGTGCCTGCTCCAACTCGCGTTTCAGGCGGCGCATCTCTTCTACCGGCTCACGTTCCTGCTCCAGCGACAGGCGCAGGTTGTGCAGTTGCTCGGTCAGATTGGCGATTTCGCGCTCAACCTTTTCGCGCCGTTCACGGCTGGCAGGGTCGGTCTCTTTCTTCAGTGCCTCTAACTCAACCTGCAACTGGCGAATACGCCGATCCAGCGCGTCGATCTCCGTCGGTGTGCTGTCTAGTTCGACGCGACGGCGGCTGGCCGCCTCGTCCACGAGGTCAATCGCCTTGTCCGGCAAGAAGCGGTCGGTGATATAGCGGTTGGAGAGGACGGCAGCGGCCACCAGGGCGCTATCCTGAATACGCACACCATGATGAACTTCATAGCGCTGTTTCAGGCCACGCAGAATGCTGATGGTATCCTCTACCGAGGGCTGATCGACCATGATGGGCTGGAAGCGGCGCTCCAGGGCGGCATCTTTCTCGATATGCTTGCGATACTCGTCCAGGGTCGTAGCACCGATGCAGTGCAGTTCGCCACGCGCCAGCATAGGCTTGAGCATGTTAGATGCATCCATCGCGCCCTCCGCCGCACCCGCGCCGACCAATGTGTGCAACTCATCAATAAAGAGGATAATGCCACCTTCGGCAGCCGTGACCTCTTTCAACACGGCCTTCAAACGTTCCTCAAATTCGCCGCGATACTTGGCACCCGCTACCAGCGCGCCCAGGTCCAGCGCCACGACCTGTTTATCGGCCAGCGTCTTGGGCACATCGCCGCGCACAATGCGCTGGGCCAGCCCCTCGACGATAGCGGTCTTACCCACGCCCGGCTCACCAATCAGTACCGGATTGTTCTTGGTGCGGCGGCTCAGCACCTGAATGACGCGGCGAATCTCCTCGTCACGTCCGATCACTGGATCAAGCTTACCTTGCCTGGCAAGTTCGGTCAGGTTGCGTCCATATTTCTCCAGCGCCTGATACTTGTTCTCTGGATTCTGGTCAGTGACGCGCTGTGAGCCGCGAATGGCCGTTAAGGCTTGCAGCACTTGTTCGCGCGTCAGGCCAGTGTTTTTCAGGATGCGTTGCGCGGGACTGTCCACGTTAAACATCGCCAGCAGCATATGCTCCACACTCAGGTATTCATCCCTGAATGTGTTCATCTCGCTCCATGCATCCTCTAGTAATTTGCGCAGACGAGGCGAGATACCCGGCTCACTGGCCCCATAGACACGTGGCATGCGCTCAAGTTCCTGTTCAACCTGTCGCAGCACAAGGGCCACATTACCGCCGGCCTTCTGAATCACCTGTGTTACTACCCCACCCTCCTGCTTCAAGAGGGCAGCCAGCAGGTGTTCCGGCTCAATCTGACTGTGGTTATGGCTCTGAGCCAGTTCTGAAGCCTCTTGAATAGCCTCACGCGCCTTATCCGTGAAACGCTCTATCTTCATGGAAGAGTATCCTCCTGATCAATCCTTAATTCTTACTCTCTGTTGCTAGCAAGTATAGCACAATGAGCAAGTGATGTCAAAAATATTGAGTGCTACCTTATAAAACATTATGATGGGGTCATTGTCATCCCGCAAAATCGGGTATGTGATACTCTCACGAGCGGGGATGGACGAATACATTCTCAGCGTTCGTTCTGTGGCTCTCTATCCTTCCGGGGGAAATTGCTGTAGGGGCGTCATTCATGACGCCATGGTAGCCTGTCGATGCGCTCGCGGGGCGTCATTCATGACGCCCTGGTAGCCCGTCGATGCGCTCGCGGGGTGTCATTCATGACGCTCTGGTAGCCCGTCGATGCGCTCGCGGGGTGTCATTCATGACGCCCTGGTAGCCCGTCGATGCGCTCGCGGGGCGTCATTCATGACGCCCTGGTAGCCTGTCGATGCGCTCGCAGGGCGTCATGAATGACGCCCCTACACCGGTCACCACCATCCCCCTAAAGGATGGAGACCTCGTTCTGTTCGCTACTTGCGGCTACCTTGCACACCTGCTATAATGGATACGATGTATAGAACATAGTTTCCTATCCAGCATGGGAGTAGAGCATGACTGATCGCCTCGTCTCGCCGCGTGTAAGCGAAGAGGAACAATTGATTGAAGGGAGCTTGCGTCCGCGCCGTCTGGCAGAATATATTGGACAGGAGAAAATCAAACATAATTTGAGCATCTTGTTGGAGGCGGCGCGCCACCGCAATGAGGCGGTCGATCATGTCTTACTCTACGGCCCACCCGGCCTGGGCAAGACGACGCTGTGTAACATCATCGCCGCCGAGATGGGCGTCAATATGAAGACCACCTCTGGCCCTGCCATTGAACACGCGGGCGACCTGGCCTCTATCTTGACCGGCCTGCAACCCGGTGAGGTGTTGTTCATCGATGAGATCCATCGGTTGGCACGCGCCGTCGAAGAGCGTCTTTACTCGGCAATGGAGGACTTCGCGCTCGATGTCGTGATCGGCAAGGGGCCGAGCGCACGCTCGCTGCGCCTCTCGCTGCCCCGTTTCACCGTCGTCGGTGCCACTACGCGCGTCGGCGCTCTCACTGCGCCGTTGCGTGACCGTTTTGGGGCCATCTATCGTCTGGAATATTATTCGACGGAGGCGCTGGTGCAGATTGTGACGCGCTCGGCGCAGATTCTCAAGGTGCAGGCCGAGCCGGAAGGTATCCGCGAGATCGCCAGTCGCGCGCGTGGCACGCCACGTATCGTCAATCGCCTGCTTAAGCGTGTGCGTGACTACGCTCAGGTACGTGCCGATGGGATCATTACGCGCGAGGTTGCCAGGGCCGCGCTGGACGCGCTGGAGGTCGATGAGATCGGCCTGGACCAGACTGACCGCAATATGCTCCTGACCATTATTCAAAAATTTAACGGCGGCCCCGTCGGACTGGACACGCTGGCTGCCAGCACGAGCGAAGACCCTGAAACGATTGAGGATGTCTACGAACCTTACCTGCTGCAACTTGGCTTCATCGCGCGCACGCCACGTGGGCGCGTGGCTATGCGCGCCGCCTACCAGCACCTGGGACTGACGCCGCCGGAAAGTGGAATGAGCCTGTGGACAACACCCTGAAGATCAGCGATTTTGACTACGAATTGCCTGCCGAACTTATCGCTCAGACTCCTATTGAGCCACGCGATGCCTCACGGCTCATGGTCATTGAGCGCCGTAGTGAGGCCATCGAACATCGCCACTTCCGCGATATTGGCGACTATTTGCGTCCCGGCGACCTGTTAATTGCGAACCAGAGCCGCGTCATTCCGGCCCGCCTGCTCGGACATCGCGCGGGCACCGGCGGCCAGGTAGAAGTATTATTGCTCTCCGAGCGCACCGACCTGGGCCGCGATACCTGGGAGGCACTGGTTCGTCCCGGTCGTCGCCTGCGCGAAGGCGACCGCATTATCTTTGGCGATGCCACTGGCTCACAATTGATAGGCGAGATTATCAAACGCACCGAAACCGGTGGGCGCATTCTGCATCTCTTCGTGCCGGATGCGACCACCACTACCAGCGATCCCTACGATGCGTTGGCGGTGCGCAATCTGATTGACAAACTGGGCAAGATACCGCTGCCACCGTATATTCACGAGACGTTGCAGAACCCTGAACGCTATCAGACGGTCTACGCACGTATCAGCGGGTCAGCCGCCGCACCCACCGCCGGTCTACACTTCACACCCGAACTGCTGGAACGTCTGCAACAACAGGGAGTGCGCGTCGGCTTCGTCACGCTGCACGTGGGTCTGGACACCTTCCGCCCCGTCGAAGTCGAATACGTCAGCGAACACAAAATGCACAGTGAAGAGATCATGTTGGACGAACCAACGGCGGCGCTGATTAACGAAACACGCGCCAGCGGCGGGCGGGTGGTAGCCGTCGGCACAACTTCCGTGCGCGTCCTGGAGAGCGTTGCCAGCTTCTATGATGGGCAAATCAAGCCATATCACGGGCGCACCAGCCTGTTCATCACGCCCGGTACGCGCTACCAGATCGTCGATGCCATGATCACCAACTTCCATCTGCCGCGTTCTACTCTACTGTTGCTGGTCAGCGCCTTCATGGGCAAAGAACTGATGGAAAGAGCCTATCAAGAAGCCATTCGTGAACGATACCGCTTCTTCAGCTTCGGCGATGCTATGCTAATTTTATAAACCAATAGAAGGTAACGCTGTTTAAAAAATAAATTCCACTATACCACCACTTGTGCAGAGATCAACGGTATAGTGGAATTTATTTTTTAAACAGCATTATCCTGTCTCTACTGAAACGAATATCCATTGACATCGTGATACTGTGATGTGAAGAGTGTGTGTATAGTAGAAGTGCAGGGAATGTAGGAGTATCACATGTTACGGCTCTGGCGCTCGGAGCGTTCGGCGCTCATCCTGGTAACTTTAACGGTTTTGATTGATTTCATCGGTTTTGGTCTCATATACCCCATCTTTCCGTTCTGGGCCGAACACATTGGCGCGAATGCCTTTGTGATCGGCCTGTTCATTGCTGTTCATGCCCTCGCGCAGTGTATGTTCATGCCCATTCTTGGTATGCTCTCAGACCGCTATGGGCGTCGTTCAATCATCATTGTTACCTTGCTCATTGAGACGCTTTCGCTGATCTTAACTGTGCTGGCACGTAATTTGCTGCTGCTTATCCTGGCGCGTTTCATCGCTGGAGCCGGTGCCTCGCGTATTGGTTCGGCGCAGACGGTAGTGACCGATGTGACGCCGCCGCAACAGCGCACGCAGGGTATGGGTCTGCTAGGCGCAGCGTTCGGCATGGGTATGATTATCGGGCCACCGCTCGGTGGCCTGCTGGCCTCGATCAGAATAACGCTGCCCTTCTGGGTGGCGGCTGGCGTACTGCTCATCAATGCCTTGCTGGTAACGCTCTTCCTGCCGGAGACACGCAAGATAGCGCCTATGCAAACTCAAATACTGACTGCTCGCGCGCGCTGGCACATTTTGCCAACTGGCTGGCGCAAGTTGTATCGCTCACCGGCCATTACGCGGCTGATGGCGGTTGATTTGCTCTTCGCGCTGGCCTTTGCCACCGTCATCTCTGTTTTTGCCCTCTTCACTGAACATCATTTTGGCTGGAAGGCAAAACAGGTAGGCTATACGTTTACATATTTGGGTATTATCTCGGTTATCATGCAGGGGGGGCTGATCGGCTGGCTGGCGAAACGCCTGGGTGAGCAAAAACTGCTCTTGTTGGGCCTGTGCTGTCTGGCCGGTGGCCTGCTTGCGCTGTCGTTGAGTCGTAGCGTGGCTTTCATGCTGCTCGCGCTCGGCGTACTGCATGTTGGTGAAGGAGTAGCGCGTCCCTCTATCACGGCGCTGTTCTCCTTTGCCAGCCCGGCGGACATGGAAGGGGAGACATTGGGTATCGCGCAGGGTGTGGGGAGCCTGGGCAACATGATCGGGCCGATGCTGGCCGGTAGCTGCTATCTGCTGGCCGGTTCGCGCATCCCCTTCATGACTGGTGGTGCTTTCGTAGTAGTGGCCGCCCTGCTGCTTTTACCTCCACTACCTGCAATCATCCGTCAATCTGTAAGAACATGATGATGAATTTGTTCCCCCGAAACCGGCACTGGCCTCATGCCGTAGGGGCGTGATTGATCACGCCCTGTTCGTCCGACGCACGCTCTCAGGGCGTGATGAATCACGCCCCTACGGGAATGTGCATTCTGATGAGTGATGAAGCGCGCGGTGGATGTGATAAATTATGCCCTTTGTATCTTCATGTGCCCCTCTATAAACGCACTCTATAAACGGCGTACCCGTTTTTATTTATGATGCGTGTTGAAGAGTATGCGCCGCCGATCACAAGTGGCCGGGGAAGATACTGGGTAGGGAAGTGGGCGATGAGGGATTCGAACCCCCGACCTACTGCGTGTAAATCAATAGCTGATCCAAGCAACTCCAATCGTCCTGTAGAGCCACTTCACAAAAACGAAACCACTACTTTCAAATAGTAATTAGTTGTTCCCAAAATCATCCTACATTTAGCCATAAAAAAGGGATAGTAAAGCTACTACCCCTTAAAGCAGAGAAATCTCACTATTTATCATTCCAATAGCCAGAGCCAAAATCCTCATGTTCAACATTCCGACCAGGACGCAGTGGAGAATATTGCTCATGAGACTTTTTCAGTTGATCGATAGTGAGCGATGCATAATGGTCGGTCATCTTCAAGGAAGTATGCCCCAACTGGCGGCGAACATCAAGAGGGCTGCGACCACTGGCAAGCTGCGTCGTCGCCATATAACGGCGACACTGATGCGCAGAGACACGCTTTCCATCTATCCCTGTTCTTTTCTTCAATCTCTTGAAGAGCATTGAGACACCCCACTTTGTTAGCGGTTGCCCGTTAGCAGCCAGGAATACGGCATCATCCTTACGAGCACGTTCATCACCCGAAAGAACCGAACGATGATGAGCTAGGTAGGAATGAAGCGGCTTGAAGCCATCACGAGACACCGGCACCTGTTGCCATTTGTTTCCCTTACGATGCACTAATAGCACGCGATCAGACTTGTCAATATCACCCAGACGCAAACCTACCAATTCACTCAACCGTATACCAGTATCAATCAGGAGCGTCACAATCGCCCGATTGCGAGCAGTCAAAGCACGCCGCAATTGCGGATTATAGATGTCACCCTCTTCACAAGCATCAAGCAGCTTCTTGACCTCATCGGGCGTAAACGTAGGGACAAATTTCTTTTCCACACGTGGCAGCTTGAAGCGCGTCGTAATCGGCTTCTCTATCTTTTCCTCTAGCTCTAGCCAATGACAGAACGCCAGGAGCGAACGCCCATAGCTCTGTATAGACTCATCGCTCAGACTCTTACCCCGATATGTAGGAGTCCTTTTCAGGTAGCCCATCCAGCCGCGCAGATGCTCTAACCTCAAATCCTCAACATCCACTATCCCATGTGCAGACTGTAGCCAGGTCGAGAAGTAACGCAAACGCTGCTCATAGGCAATGATGGTCTTAGGTGAGCAGTTATCCAACCCTCGAACCTCAAGAAACTCTTTGATAGCATCCTGTATCTTCATAAGCCACTCCCTATACATTCGCTCTAAGATGACAGCTAAATGACCAAGCAGGAGATAGTAGCCGCCGAGCAAAAAAACGTAACTTCTGTTCATACCACTCAATAGTCCGATGACTACGCCCACGTACCTTGCAATCAAGAATATAACCCCTGATAGCCTCATCAATTTTCATAGCCGCCCCCTAAGCATTCTCACAAACACCATACAGCACTTGCTTCTTTTTGACTTCCTCAACAAAAACCCGATCCCGCTCATCTAGATAGGACACACCTGCCTCAGAGAGCCAGTGCAGCACTAACGACACATCCGTGTCCGTACTGGCATACTCGCCACCAA
>DAOTVZ010000206.1:0-11257 GCA_034436045.1 Ktedonobacteraceae bacterium
GCTAACTGACGCGATAGGCAAGTTTTTTGAAATTATGCCCGAAGCCATCCATGTGAAGGTGAAATGTTCTCAACATTCTGTCAGACTCACGCTAATGAAAAGGGCAACTGTGACTCAGTTGCATACCATCTATGGACTACCTCCTAATAGGCTACTGTGTACTACTTAATTAGACAAGGAGAGACATATGTCAGATCAAAAGCCTATCTTTACCAAACGCACGGTACAGTTGAACTTTCACATTCCTCTACCCCCCAAAAACTCTCCACAGCGGCTGCTTTTCGGTATATTTACATTATTAGCCATCATTATTGGTTGGGGATCCGCTATTTATCACACTATAACTGCTCTTCATCCCAATATACCTTTAGCAGCGCTCTATATTATTATGCTTTTCATTACCCCGTGGCCATCTATATTCATTATTAGGGATGAATTACAGGCACGAAAATCGGATGACTCTGAATAGGACACAACATATGTCATGCGATGTTCAACCATTGCTCACTTCATGGTAGGCGGGACAACCCGTCTTGTGATTGGATTCGTACACGCCGCCTTTTTTCAGACCGTTGATCGCTTACTTGATGTGGTTATTAGATTTTTCAAGCTCATGCGGTTCATTCCAACCTCGTTCTCTCAGTGACCGAATTAGCCGTGTAAGTTTCACCGGTTTATTTAGACAAAAGAGGGGAAGTATTTTCTATTGTAGTGGCATGTGCTAGCCTTAAAATGAACGGGATAACCGTTGAGGGACTCTTCATCCATCCCCCCATTTTCCCACTTCCTTGCAAAAGCCCTAGCCATTATGTTATTTTATAACCAGTAATACAATATAGATGCGTCCACAGAAATCTTCGCGTGAAGATAATGCTATGGCGACTTATCCTGCCTATAGATTGCTTCATGGTGCCTGAAGCAAATACGATACCGATTATTACTGGAGAACACACGATTTTTGCCTTATTTCTTATGTAAATTATGAAAAAGGAGGGAATTCATGCCATCCTATATCTCGCACTCAGAGCAATACTGGTATACCATCGGTTCCCATACAATTACCTATCATGAGCAGCAGAAGGGAATCTGTGTGGATCATCGGGTGGTACGATTAACATCCCTGCACATGAAACTGCTCAAACCACTGCTATCTGGTAAGCCGGTGGCTGATGTTTATCTGGTACGCCTGATTTATGAAAATGCGTTCGTGCCAGCGGTTGTCAAAAATCTTGAGCGGCAGGTGCGAGAGATGAACGCTCGGCTGCAACCACATGGCTTGACTATCACGCGCGTTGCCAAACGCGGCTTTCTGCTCACCGAGCTTCCTGACGAGATGGAGATGATGGATTAGCCGGTGCAATAAACAAGTAACGACGAATGTCAACTACCAATGTAGGGTATACAACTACACAGGCACGATCTTATCGGCTTGATATTCAGACAAATTTATGCAAAGAAGGATAACAATCAATGAAACTGTGGCATAGCTGCGAGAAGGCATGGTATCTATGATAAGGTACCATGCCTCTTATGTTCTCTCGGCTACACGTATGCCTACGCCGTTTTGAAGCGCAGCATAACGCGGCCCAGGCGCAGTTCGTCGTTGTCGTGGAGGGGCGTGGGGGTTTTGGGAGCGAGACGCTGGCGGTTCACGTAGGTGAAGTTGGTGCTGTTCTCGTCCTCGATCATGTATTGCCCGTTCTCCAGGAAGATGCGCGCGTGCATGCGTGAGACGCCGCCCTCTTCGCCGCCGTGCGGGGTCAGGTCAATGTCGGGATAGATGTTGCTAACGGCATCCTCGCGCCCGATGGTGACGCTATCCTTGCCGCTCAAGTCGAACTCCTGGTTATCGGCCTCTACGATCAGGCGGGCCGACATGGTGGGTGCAGCAACGACCGGCTGCGGTGTCATCGGGGCGGCTGTCGGAGCGGGCGCGGGCGCAGGTGCAGCGGCGGTGGCAACCGGTGCGCCTGCCAGCAGGCTCTGACCGCAGTTCGAGCAGAAAGCCTCGCCAGCCGGATTTGTGGCTCCACAGGATGGGCAGGTAATCGTACCGCCGCTAGTCGCCGGAGCGGGTGCTGGCGCGGTAGCTACAGCAGGTGCAGCATTCAGTGGCTCGCCACATTCGTCGCAGAAAGCCGAGCCATCGGGATTCTCGTGACCAAGTGAACACCTGATTGACATCGTTTTGTATCCTTTCTTGAGTCGTAGGGCGGGGGCAAGGCGAGCGCGAAGACCGTTCCTACTATATCTCGTGCAGGATAGGGGTGACCCTCGCAGCCGCCCTGCTTCCTACCCCCTGTCTCTCATCTATTATGGTAGTATATCGTCTAAGCGTTGCGTGAGTTTGCGTGTTTTATTGCCGATAGATTTGATCTGCTCTTGTGAAACTTGCTGACCCCGATTCATCTGTTCAAGGGCCTGTTGCGTCTCCTCGTCCAGGACACGGGTGACGTTGGGGGCCAGGCGTGTTGTAACTTTGCCGGTGCGCTTGTATTCGTCCAACACGCGCGTGACCAGACGGTTGGCGTTGGCCTTCTCGGCAAAGTTCATCACCAGCGCGTTGACCTGTGAGGCCAGATTGGCGTCGTTGGTGAAAGTTACTTTGATCTCGTCGCGCACACGCTCACCGATCAGGTTAGCGATGGGCACGTCATAGCTCAACTCGGCCTGCGCGATGCGGAAGAGGCCCGCCGGGCGAGGATCAATCATCAACTCGACCAGCACGGACTGCGGCGTATCTTTCTCCAGATCGCCCAGGGGTACCACCACCTGGCGGTCTGAGAGTGCCGACGGATCAACATCGCGGATCAGTGGTAGCACCTTGACGGCCTTGCGCGGCGTGACGCCGGTGGGCAGGCGCAGCGTCAGGACGGCGTTGCGCACGGCAACGGCGACAGCGCTCTGATACTGCTGCTGGAAGATGCTCATGGCATCGCTGGGATTGCGAATGAACTCGGAGGGGTTGCCGCCGCTGAGGGTGCCGATGTCGTCGAGCAGAGCCTCATCCCAGTCCTGGCCGATGCCCAGCGTCGAGATGGTCACGCCCTGCGCAGCGGCCTCTCTGGCCAGCATACGGCATTTCTGTGTGTCGCCGTAGGTCACGCCGTCGGTGAGGAGAATCATGCGTTTGACGGCGTTGGGAATATTCCAGCGGCGCAGTTCATTGAGGCCAAGCTCCATGCCGAGCGACATCGTGGTGCCCCCGGCATCCTGAATGCGATCAATGGCGGCCTTCATGCCGGGTTTGTCATTGGCGGGCATGGAAGGGATAATCACCTGCGCGGTATCGTCGAAGATCACGACCGAGATGTAGTCGGTGGGTTCCAGGTTGTCGATGACGGTCTTGACGGCCTCGCGCACATTATAGAGCTTCGCGCCTTTCATCGAGCCGGAATGGTCAATCACCAGCGCAACGTTCAATGGCATGCGCACCTGTGCCATGACATCGGTAGTTTTGGCTTCCAGTAAAACATATGCGAGCTGGCTGCCACCAGTGACCGGCATGTAGTCCTTCCCCAACTGGTGTGTCAGCGTTACCTCTCCGGGCATAACTGTGTACTCCTTTCGTGTTCGGCTTGCTCTAGTATATCATGTGTATCATGCGAACACGTCTGTAATCCTTGATTACCCACGCACAAAAACGACGACGGCGCTGATATTATCCTCTCCACCATTGGCGTTGGCGGCTTCAATGAGTCGCGTGCAAGCCGTCTGTGGGTCTGGCGCGTTCATGAGTATCTCGGTTATCTGTGGATTGCGCACCATCTCCCACAGGCCATCGCAGCAACTGAGTAAGATGTCGCCGGGATGTAGTTGCTGCTTGAAATCATCGATCTGCACATTGGGCTTATCTCCCAGACTGCGGAAAATCTGGCTGCGCTGTGGATGCGTATAGATGTCATCCGGCTCAATCAGGCCACTGGCAACCAGTTGACTGACCAGCGAGTGATCGTTTGTGAGCTGGTACAGCTTTCCGTCTCGTAACATATACGTTCGACTGTCGCCAACGTTGATAATATACGCATGCTCGCCCACGATCATGAAGCCAGTGACGGTCGAACCCTTATCGGTCTTGTTGCGCTGATTATCCTGGCATAACGCCAGGTTGGCATCCTGGATTGCACCTTTGAGTGTCTCGACCAACTCGTCTTCCGACAATGTCTTTGGCGGCTCGCCCGCTTTCTCAGCCGCCAGAGGCTCCATCAGAAGGGCGCGTGTGAGGCGCTCGGCAATGACGTTGATGGTCATGCGACTGGCCCCCTGGCCATCATCGTGCCCCCCCATGCCATCGGCAACAATGAAGACGCCGACCGGCGAGGAGATAGATTCGTGGACGCGCTGCAATTGCAATAGAAGGGTACTATCTTCGTTAGGGTCGCCGCGTCGCATCAAGCCAGCATCCGAATCGGTCGCGGCCAGCAGATGGACGCCATTGGGGAAGAGCGGCTGCGAGATTTGTGGCTGCTCGATCACATAGGTATGGCCCTGCTCGACAAAGGTATTGATAATCTGGCCAAGCAGCACATGCGCGTCGTCGCCCGTGCTGGTCGCATCGTACTCGTGCATAGTGTACTCGATATTCAGCAGTTCGGCCCCGCAATCGATGCAGAACTCATCGCCCTCGGCGTTTTGTTCCGAGCCACAGTTCCAGCAGCGTTGATAGCCCTGGCGATCCACCACCTGATAGACGTGTTCATGCTCCTCACTGTTAACAAGCTGCAAAACCTCGTAGCGCTCGTTGACGGTAGTACCAGCCGACAGCGTCGGGAAGGCGCTCTGACTCTCCTGCGCCTCGGTCTCCTCGGCGGGCTGTGCTACCGTTTCCAGCTCCTGGCTCACCGACTCCGGCGCGATCTCCTCTTCGACCTCTTCATGCTCGCCAGGAACTGCCGTCCTGTCTTCATGCGCCACCTCATCCTGTACATGCGTTCTCTCACCCTCTTCGTGAGTCGCCTCGTCCACCTCTTCGGGACGTGATGCATCACGCTCTCTCTCTTCTGCCTCGTCCGAGGCGGGTTCGGCGAGGGCTGCGTTGATAGCATCGCCAGGAATGCTGGCGGTTGGTTGATCTTCGATATCCACCGTCTGTGCAACCTCTGATGACCAGTGGCGCGAGCGGTAGCTGGCGATTTCTTCGGGAGTTAGCACCAGCGTGGGGGCCTGGCTGATATCTTCTATGGTCGCCTCGCTGCCATTCGCTGTCCCCGGCTCTTGTGCCTGCGTTTGTACTTGCTGTCCTTCCGTTGCTACCGCTTCGGCTTGAGCAATTTGCGGTGTTGTGGCCTCTACTTCAATCGGCGTGGGCGATGGCACTGGTGAGGCACTCTGAGGCTGCGCGGTCTCCGCCGTTGCTGTTGCCACAGCGGACGGCCTGACCGATTCAGCTTGCGGTTGCGCTTGAGCGGCTGTCAAGGGGCGACCGCACCCTTTACAGAAGCGAGCATTTTCACGATTTTCTGTATGACATGACGGACAGAGCATTCTGCCCTCCTTCAAAGTGTTGTGTTATTCCAAATGATCAACTATGAATTTTCCCCATCGCCGTAGGGGCGTGATTGATCACGCCCTGGGAGCAGAGCCACGAGCGAGCGGGGCGAATCGCCGAGTTCGACGGTCACAATTCATCATTACTCCCTGGAAACGCCTCGACGGGCCAGCGGGGTGTGATGAAGCACGTCCCGACGGAGATAGGATTATGGTAGTTTAAAGTTGCTTTTGTAAACGTAATGCTTCCGTATTATTTGGGCTGCGCTGTAGCGCCTCATTCACCATGCGCCGCGCCTCCGCCTTTTTGTTCGTTTTGAGATAGCAAGTTGCCATCGCGCTGTAAATGTCGGGTATGTCGGGACTATTCTGCCGGGCCTGTTCCAGGGCGCTGAGCGCGAGCTTCCACTCGCGGGCCTCCATGTGAGCGCGTCCGAGTTCATACCAACCTTCCCAGAGCGTGGCATCCTGCTGCGTCGCCTGTTGAAGCACGCCAATGGCGGAGCGAGGCTGTTTCATCCTGATATAAAGACGCCCAAGTGCTATCAGAATTAACGCATGATTGGGATTAATCTTCAATCCATCTAGAAAGTACGCTTCAGCTTCGCGGTTATAACCCTGCTCCATCGCCGCCAGGCCGAGCTGATAGTAAATGGCCGGGTCCTGCGGTGCCAGCGCCTGGGCCTTTTTAAAAGCCTCGCTGGCCTTCGCGTACAGTCCCAGGTCGCGGTAGCAGAGGCCAAGCTGAAAATGCGCGTCGAGAGCCTCCGGTTTCAGGCGTGTGGCCGCTTCCAATTGCTCTGCCGCCAGCTTCAGGTTCTCCTGTGCCTGCTTCTTGTCGGTATCCTTGAGCGACTGAGCATACTGGCGATAGGCGCGCCCAAGCTGGTACACGGGGTCATACGCGCTCTGTCCGTTCTGTGCCAGTTTGAACATGTTGATGGCCTGCACATACTCCTTCTGGCTCAAGTGCTGCAAGCCCTGGCGATAGGCAGTGCCGGCATCGACCGTTGAGACGGCAGTGGGTTGTGCTGGTCGCGCGAGAATGCTGCCGTTGCTGACCGGGCGCGCCCGAATCGGTTGCGCGGGGCGTGCTTGCAGTGCTGGATTGACCGGTCGCGCCTGAATGCCGCTACTCACACGCGCGGGAGCCACGTTCTGCGCACGAGCCTGTGGCGGCACCGTCCTGGCCCCCGGTAAGAGTGGCTGACCATCGCGCTTGCAGAACTTAGCGCCGGGTCGATTCTGAAATCCACACTTTGGGCAGACCAGTCCTGTTGCCAGGGCGGGAGCGGGTGCCGGAACGACGACAGTGGAGTTGGGCGAGAGAGCCGGAACCTGAATCGTTGTGGCAGGCTGACGCGCCGGAATGCTGTTGGGTAGACATTGTTGCAGCGCGACGCGCATGGCCTCCGCGCTCTGGAAACGCTGTGCCGGATTCTGCTGCATGGCCTTGATGATGACCTGCTCAATCGGGCAGATAATCTTATTACCAACCTGGATCGTGCGCAGGCGCGGGTTTTTCGCCAGAATGCTACCCTGCGCAGGCGTCTGAATGGGGTCAGGCTCGTAGTTGGTCAGCAGGTGATAGATCGTTGCACCCAGCGAGTAGATGTCTGAGCGCGCGTCAGTCTGTACCAGTTGGCCAGGATTCTGCGCGCTGCGCTTCTGACCCGGAGCGGTAATCGACCCCAGATGTTCGGGCGAAGCGTAGGAGATGGTGCCCAGGTTCTCGGTGTTGGTACGTTTGTTGGGATCAAAGCGGCGTGCAATGCCGAAATCGATCAGGCATGCCTCGCCTTCGGGCGTAATCATGATATTGCCCGGCTTCAGATCACGTAGAATAATTGGTGGGTTGCGCGTGTGAATGTAAGTCAGCGCCTCGCAGACCTGCATGGCCCAGTTGATGACCTGTTCTTCGGGCAGGGGCTTCTGTGCCTGTTCCAGTATCTTCTCCAGCGACTGCCCCGGCACAAAATCCATGACGAAGTAGTAATTGCCGTGATCCTCGAAAAACAGCTTCAGCGAGGGGATGCGCGGGTGCTTGAGGTCACTCAGCAGAGTGATCTCCTTGCCGAAACGTTCGATAGCGGCCTTGCGCTCCTCGGGGCTAAGATTAGGGCTGATCAGCAGTTCTTTCACCGCGTAGTACGTGGGCGCGGTGCCTGCGATACCTGCCTGTTCCACCTTATAGACGGTGCCCATGCCTCCTTCGCCAAGTACCTGCACGATTTTGAATTTTCCATCAAGGACTGTACCTATTGGGAGAGCCATACGTTCGTCATCCCCACTTTTGTTCTCTTAATGCATATTCTGCTATGCTGCATCGACCTGCACGACGATGGCGGTGATATTATCCTCGCCTCCGTTGGCATTGGCCATCTCGATGAGCCGGTCGCATTTTTGCTGTGGACTCTCCGGCCCACTCAGTACTTTCTTGAGATCGTTATCATGCACCATTTCCCACAAACCATCGCAGCAGAGCAGGAGTACATCGCCTGCTTGCAGCGTCTCTTGAAAGATGTCCACATCGACATTTTTATGGCCCGCGCCCAATGAGCGATAGATGAGGTTGCGCTGCGGATGCGTGTAGACATCCTCCGGCTCAATCTGTTTGGCCTCCACCAGCCGTGCCACCAGCGAGTGATCGCGCGTCACGGCTCTTAATTTGTCGCCACGTAACAAATACGTGCGACTGTCGCCAACGTTGGCAATATATGCCTGATCATTTTGAATCAGAGCCACAGTAACAGTGCAACCGAGGCCACGCGCGGAAGATCTGGTTTCGCCATACTGTAAGATGGCCCTGTTCGCCTGCTGAACGGCCAGACGCAGTTGCTCCTCCATGATGGCCGAGCGCGACGTCTCGCTGAGCTTATGCGTCGCTTTTGGATCGTTAGCCATCCTGGACAATTTGACGGTCGCGTCGGGATCGGTAGCGGTAGAGGAGTCGGCGATGTTTAATTTAATGGTCGGCTGGTCGGTAATGGGTTTCAAAAAGTTACTAAGCATCGAGCTAATCGTATCAACTGCTAATTTGCTTGCAACTTCACCTGCGCGATACCCGCCCATACCATCGGCGACGATGAAGAGACCATTATCACCATCTTCTAGTGATTCAATTTGTTGAAAGGCATTGTCCTCATTTTGTTCACGCTGCCTCCCGACATCAGTTTTCATTGCTGCTGTAAGTTTTACATGCATAGGTACGTTCCTCATAGTGCAGGAGTTGGAATGTATTCAGGTCACACTTAGCCACGTCTACTATAACATATGGCTGTTTGAAAGACAATCAAAAGCTCTTTTAAGAATGTGCATCAATTTTTTGCAGCGAGCAGGCCAGCGCAAAAAAATACAACTTATTTTCCTTCAAAATCCTTTCTTCTGTTCTGACATCAGGAAGATCATTCATCATCTACTGTGGTACAACCAAGTCATAACTAGCTTAGCTTCGACTGTTTCATAGGCCACGCCATGTCGTCAACGGCAACAAATAGATCAGGGTTCAAGCAGGCCGAGGCGCAATAGTCTTTTTGTCAGTTCATATATGTCTGCTCTATCACCTTCTCTTCTCAACCCAATAGCAATGACCAGTACCTCTACACGCTTAGCTTCGACACGATAAATAATGCGATAGCGTTGTCCTACGGCGCGTATACTTCTGAGACCCGATAACTCTCCGGTCAACATCTTTCCTTGTTTCTCAGGCTCGTCAGCCAGACCCTCCATGCATTCGATAAGACGTCTCCGAATGCGTTGATCTGAAATAGCCAGCAAATGTTTCTTTGCTGGCGGCATAACAACAACCTGCCATCTCATACTGCATCACGTATCCTACAAAATGTCTGGCCATTACCAGAGAAACAAAGCTTTATAAGCCCAGTTCCTTTTTCACATCTTCCAGAGTTTCACCTTTGCCCTCAAGGGCCTCTTTAAGACCCAGGCGCAAATCGGCCATCAGTTCCTCGTCACCCAGAATCTCCAGTGTTTCCACTATAGACTCATAGAGTTCCCAGGGGAGAATTGCCAGCACAGGCTTATTATGACGTGTTACTGCAACAGCACTTACTTGATGTTGTTCTTCCAGTTCCTGGTCAAACATCTCCGGCAGGCGTGTCAGTTGTTCCCTGGCCTCGACAATTGAAAGCGCATGTTTGATTCCCATTGCTTGCACCTCAGAAAATGACCTTATTACGTACATATAATTGTACATTAATATGGACGTAAATGCAAGGTTCTTGCCTCCCTCGACGCTCCCCAAAAAATCTGATATAGTGGACGCAGTATTGCTTTACCGAAACACTCATGCGCGGGCGAGCAGGCTTGCGCGTTGTCAGGAGATGGGAGCTTGGCATGGCAACAACCGACAAAGCCGTCGTTCACTTAAAACGCACTCCACTCTACCAGCAGCATGTGGCGCTGGGCGCACGCATGGTCGAGTTCAGCGGCTGGGAGATGCCCGTCCAGTATAGTGGCATTATAGAGGAACACACGGCGGTGCGCACGCGGGCTGGTCTGTTCGACGTCAGCCACATGGGCGAGTTTAAGGTCGAGGGGAACGATGCGCTACCCTTCTTGCAGTACCTCGTGCCCAATGATGTCTCAAAACTGGCCATTCACCAGGCGCTCTATAGCCAGCTCTGCCTGCCCGATGGCGGCGTCATCGACGATCTGCTGATCTATCGCCTGGCGGAACAGCACTATATGCTCGTGGTGAACGCGGGCAATATCGACAAAGATTTTGCCTGGGTCAAAGAGCAGTCGCGGCGCTTTCCCAACGTCACCGTCATCGATCAGTCCTCTACTACCGCGTTGCTGGCCCTGCAAGGCCCGGCAGCGCTCAGTATTCTGCAACCCCTCACTGAGACGAACCTGAGCGGTATCCGTTACTATCGCTGCGCAGCGGGCCAGGTTGCGGGTATCAACTGCCTGATCTCGCGTACCGGTTATACCGGCGAGGATGGCTTTGAACTCTACTGCGCCCCCGCCGACGTCGTGCAACTCTGGCAAACATTGCTAGAGGCGGGGAAAGCACATGGCCTTCTGCCCGCCGGATTGGGTGCCCGCGACACGCTACGCTTAGAAGCTGCCATGTGCCTCTACGGTCACGAACTCGACGAGCAGACCAACCCTATCGAGGCGCGCCTGGACTGGTCGCTTAAACTGGACAAAGGAGACTTTATCGGACGCGACGCGCTACTCAAGGTACGCGAGCAGGGGCCACGTCGCCTTTTGATCGGTATCGAGATGGTTGATCGCGGCATCCCGCGCGGCGGCTATGCCCTTTATGACGGCGAACGGCGCATTGGCACGCTAACAAGTGGCGCGCCCGGCCCCACCGTTGGCAAAAACATCGGCCTGGGTTATGTTGAGGCAGCCTACGCCGTCGTCGGTCAGCCCATCCAGGTCGATATTCGCGGCAAACGCGCCGCCGCTCGTATCGTTGCTCTACCATTTTACAAACGTAAAAGGTAATATATTCGTAGAGACACGATAAATCGTGTCTACCGCGCGATGTATCGCCTATGCACTGTTCAGAGCGTGATGAATCACGCCCCTATGGCTGGCTGGAAGATTTCATCATCGCGCCTGGACGGGATAAAAATGGTTAGACATATAATTTTTAAGAAGGGAGCATTTCGTAATGGCAAACCTGAATCACCCTGACGACCTCAAATACAGCAAAACTGATGAGTGGGTACGTGTCAATGGCGACGAGGCCACTATCGGTATCACCGACTACGCGCAGGATCAGCTTGGTGACATTGTA
>DAOTVZ010000207.1:0-6759 GCA_034436045.1 Ktedonobacteraceae bacterium
TGCAGAAGAGGTGTTGGCGGGATTGCCGTCAACATTTGGTTCAGACATATCGTCCCCCTTAGTAATTCGCTACAGTCAACGTTCCGGCCATATAGCCTGTAGTAGACATCGGCCCAGAGAATCCGAAATGTGGACTGCCACCGCCACAAGGATCGTAGCAGTGCCAGATGTAGGTGCCCGGCGGCCCGGTACGGAATTGGAACGTGATAACATTCGGCTTGGGATAAGGGTTACCATCAACCGTTACCGCATTGGGCGCGTTGTCAGGGACTCCAACTAGAGGGACACTGACAAAAAGTGGATGAGCTTCATTGGGCCTTGATTGGAGCGTAAATGTATGAGCTATATGGTCTATTGCGACCTGGCTCATCGGAGTCCCGTTGACCATCTCGACGTCACCGATTGTCCCCTGTACCTGCTGGAAGTACCCGTTAACGAGGGTGGTTGAAGTGTCGTACTGGTAGATCACTACTGTAATCAAACTGTTCGGCGGAACTTCAAAGCTGGTTGATGGGCAGTACGTGACCCAATTGATTTGGGGTTCACCTGCATCGGCATGACAGACGTGGCTGTCTGGGAAAGTAGAGATCGATAAGGTGGCGCTGTTGGGGCCTGTTTTTTGGGCCTGATACACGGCAGGCTCGTAGCCCAGTCCCGTAATAGAACGAAGGCCCAGGAAGATTCCGGCGATGATACCGAAACCCACAATAATCGACCCTATAATGCCAAGTACAAAGCCTGTCGAATGCTGTCTCAATGCATTCCTCCTTCATGTCTGGTTTTACGCTCAAACCAGCAAGCGCGGGCTTTTCATCTTTGTTCGCCCATAATACTATGGCAATAGGTGCTACACGAGGCAGGCACGAAGGTTCTGGCTAGACCAGGATGCGTTTTTCTCGATGCGTTGCATACCCTACACGGACAAATACACATACCAAGAACATGTTGAACGCATCTATGAAAAGGTACAAATATAGTTAGCTATTAACCATCAATGCCTACCCAGGCTGTAAGAAATCGATCCCCTAATTACTAACCAGTGGCAGATCTTTAGTAAGAAAAGGGTTAAAGATGCCTGATTGGGATCGATTAAAAGCTCAATCAAGCTGAGCATACCATGATTATACCACAAACATCGTAAATTTTGCAGTGTTTAAATCACGAATTTGTCACGAAACTAAGGCAATTAAGATTTTCATAAAAATCGTAAAAACATCATTATTCTATATTTTTCTAGCATAAAATTGTTTAAATATATTTTAAAACATAAATTTTATTAAAATATAATAAAATAATATAAAGTTATTTTTATTCTAAATACTTAAAATATGATAAGATACTTAAGAAAACTTTTTAATGCTATGGCTATGCTTGTAAAACATCATATACCTGCTCCTTTTTCCTCTGATAGCTGGACGAGAAGAGACGTGTGTGGTAGACTCAACAGCAAGCAGCGCGTAAGCACTGTCGGGTGAAGGTTGCCTTTGGCGCTTTTTTAATAAAAATAGAATAGCAACCGTAGTTTTTATAGAAAGAAGAATCCATTATGTCTTTGATAAGACAAAAAAAAAGCCATCAATTGCTGTGCTTATCTTTGCTTTTGTGTGCCATAGGGTTCAGTATTTCTCCTATTTATGCAGATGGTGGTGCCCCGCAACTCGCCTACGTAGCAGGAACCACGCGAGGCGTTAGTATTATTGATATTGCGCAGCGGCGTGTGACCGGTACCATTACCGTTGCCGGTCATCCTCAAACTGTTCTTTTGAGCCTGGACGGCTCTACGCTCTATGTCTCGCAACCTGCGTTGGGACAAGTGGTGGCGATCAATGCAAGAAGCGGGAAGACGCTCTGTGTTGCGCATCTGCCCGGTCAACCTTCACTATTGGCCTTCAGCCTGGATGGGACGGTGTTGTACGCGGCGGGCCAGGGCGATAGCAACGTGCGGGCACTTAATCCCACCACCTGCGCCGTCCAACGAATCTTCCAGACCCACGAGCCTGTCTATGGGCTGGCGGTCACTGCCTCAACAGCGGTCAACGCCACCCCCTCTACGCCTGAGCAACTCTGGATCACTGGCTCGACCATGCTGACCGTCTTTGAGGTGGATGGGCATTTACTGGGCACTGTGCCTATTGCCGGGGGGCCACAGTATATCTGTATCCCCGGCGGTTTTACAGCCTATGTCACCACGCGCCAGGGTACTGTTGTCGCCGTCGATTTGAATACAAGGCATATCATTGGTACGTTGCTCAGTGGGGGGCAATTTGGTCCGATGGACTACAATGCCATCACGGGCGAAGTCTATGTGCCTGATAGACTACATAATCAGCTTGATGTGCTGGTGCCGGTGACGGCGGGCACAGGCGCGCTCCCCAAGGAGCCGGTACGAACGCTCCATATGAGCAGTTCTCCACAATCGATTGCCATCACCAGTGATGGTCTATGGGGCTTTGTGGCACTTGCTAACGGTCAGGTGCTGATGCTCGATCTACCTGGACGAAAAGACGTTGCCAGCATCACGGTGGGGGGTGTACCGCAGTTCATCATTACCGGTCTATACCCGCCTGCTGTCAGTGCAACTCCTGCTCCACAGAAAACGGCGACGTTGCCAGCTTCGATGCCACCAGTCGGTACACTACTGCTGATAATTGCCATTATATTAGCGACTCTTCTTGCCACTATATCCTGGTTCCTTTGGAGACGCTATCAGATGTGGCTTACCGGACAGCGTTCTCCCCGCAAGCCCCTGAAATAAGTAAAAGTTTATCTGGGTACCAGAATAATGGCGAAGATGACCATATGGAAAAGGGCGAAAAGCGCCAGCAGCCAGAGTACAAGGGCAAATTCGCGCTGTGTACGCACGTATTCTGAAACTTCAGGTGAACGCTCACTTGCCACAAGGCCAATAGCGATGCGCAGTCGGGCTGGAGAACGTGTTGAAGAGCGCAGCATGATCGTCAGGAGTGCTTTATAGCAAGTTTTGCAGAGAATCCACTCGTTGAAACGTTGGGGAGTTTCGGCCAGTTCTTCTTCCGTTATTTCCTGTAAGACGATGGGTGCAAACCAGATAAAATTCGTGCAGACGGAACAGCGTGCGGGCTTATACCGCCGTGATTTCCGTCTAGTTGTTTGCCTGATAGCAATTATTGCATCGTCATCGTTGTTTTGCGTCATGGTTTGTTCGCTCACAGTTTGCTGCGCGGACGCACTATCGAATTTCAGCGGAAAGAAGGGTTCCCATGTGAGTTTGTAGACAAGCTGCCTAGTGTAATAATTATATCATATAAAGTAGCAAGGCATAAGGTGCTGGGGACTTGATGAGGAAGGAATACGCCCATGCAATCCATCGTGCTGGTTTTGAAGGCGTCGGCGGCGGTACCTTCAAAACCAGCACAATTTATCTAGAACGAAATACCGAAGCCGCGCAGGATCATTTCTATCGAAACGATGAGCAAGACAGGCAGGAAGATCATGCGCACAGTTTTATTTTGCAGCCGGGTCAGGATTCTGGCACCGAGCAAGGCCCCGATGAGGATGCCGAGGGCAACAGGGGCGGCAATCACGGGGTCGATGTCGCCACGTGAGAAGTAGATGCCCGCGCTGGCGGCGGCGGTGACACCGATCATGAAATTGCTCGTGGTGGTGGAGACTTTCATAGGCAGACGCATAAAAGTGTCCAGCGCTAAGACTTTGAAGGTGCCGCTGCCAATGCCCAGCAGGCCGGAGAGCAGGCCGGCAATATACATCATGCCCAGGCCATAAGGGGTGTTGGTGACCTGATAACTGACCAGCCCCAGGTTCTGATCGGGATAAGTGCCGTTGAGTTTGAACCAGTTGGCCCAGCGATCATTTTTCACCCCCTGGGGCAATTCTTCACCAAGCTTGAAGAACAGTGGAGCGGCGGAGATAAAGAGGACGATGCCAAAGACGATGTAGAGAATGGCAGGCTCGATGAGACCGGCGAGGAAGGCCCCACAGATGGCCCCGGTGGTGGTGGCGATTTCCAGAAACATACCAATGCGCAAATTAGTGATGTGGTCGCGCACGTAGGCGGCGGCGGCCCCACTGGAGGTGGCGATGACAGAAATGATACTTGCGCCGATGGCGTACTCGATAGGCAGGCCGAAGGCCAGCGTGAGCAGTGGCACAATGAGCACCCCCCCACCCAGGCCAACCAACGCTCCCAGGAGACCGGCAATGATCGAACTGACGAAGATGAGCAGGATACCGCCCAGGTTGGGTGAGGTAAACGTGCTATGGTTGACGACTGAGCCGCCGCTGACAAAAAAGATGCTATAGAGCAGAATGAGCAGGACAATCAAGGTAATAATCACATACTGCCGGTCGTGTTCCACGGCGAATGCCACAATGGAGATTGCAACGCGCGTCACGGGCGTCGCAATCAGGAGGAGAAGACCGATAACGATTATTGCCAGCGGGTTGCCTGCCAGCAGCGCTGTCCAGAGGCCATGAAGGCTATGAGGAAACGTGCGCGGATGTGCTGAAAATGCCTGGGGCGTGAGCAGAAGTAGGATGAAGCCAATAACAATGATCAGCGAACTGAGCATGACACCGCCCTGGAGTACCCAGCCGATGATAGTGGACATTCTGGTATCACTAACAGAACCGGCCACGGCGGGCGGTTTTCCTGTCTTATCATGGGTACTGGCTGCCTGTATAGCGGGGTCGGTGTCCTGGATGGTAGTATGATTGAGTATTTCTTCTTCCTTAGCCATGCGGTGAATTCCCATCCTTTCATAGTGCCCATTTTGTGGTCGTTGCTAAGCATGTAAGTGGCCGCAGTTTACTCTGCTCAGCTTATAATCTGACATTATGTAATATACTATAAATGATAAATCATGATTATGCAATGGGAAGCCAATTGCTATCCTGTTTAACCTTCAGGACAGCAATTGGCCTCTTTAAGTGGCTTAATTCGTTGTTTGATCAAATGGGCGACGTTTCGGATGAGCTAACACTAGAAATTCTGGCCTGTTTTTCCTGCTCGTTCCGGGAAGCAGATGATAATGCTCGTGTGGTTCTCGGCTGTACCGATCACTTGTGCTGGGCATAAAGGCGTGCTTGATGGATGTTATACTTTTAAGAGGTGTTTGCTCTTTTGCCAATCGAGGACTAGAAAGGTTGGCGACATCTATGTCCCAAATACAGTCGGAGCTTCGTCCTGAAGAACAATCAGCGCGTTTCTTCCATGTGCCGTGGAAATCGCTAGTGTTTGGTGGCCTGGGAGGGAGCGTGGGACTCCTGAGCATTCTGCTGGGTGTGGCCGTCTATATTGTCGAGACACTGACGAAACCAAAACGTCTCCAGAGTGCTATTGATCTTTATACCTTTACCCCCTTTGAACTGAATCTTCCGGCGGAGGAGGTTGCGTTTCCGCCGCTCAAGGGCGATCATCTGGTGAGTGGCTGGTATATTCCCGCACAAAATGCGACGGCTACTATTCTCATCTGTCCTGGCTATCGTGGGCAACGTTCGGATGTGCTGGGCATGTGTGCGCAATTATGGCGTGCCGGATATAACGTGCTGGCCTTTGAATACTATGGGCATGGAGCTATTGTAGGCGCGCCGGTAACGCTGGGCTATCGTGAGATCAATGATTTTCTGGGTGCGGTAGCCTACGCGAAAGAACGCGCGCCTCAGACACGCTTAGGAGCTATTGGCTATTCGATGGGAGCGGCGGTGTCGATTATGGGAAGTGCGCGCACGCCGGAAGTAGAGGTGCTGGTGGCTGACTGTCCCTTTGCCACCCACGAGAGTGCAGTGAGCTATGCCGTCTATCGTACCATTCATCTGCCCTTCTCGCTTTTTCACTGGCTTACTGATCTAATTCTCTGGCTTCGCGCCGGCTACCATTTTCATCAAGTCGAGCCTTTACGCGACATCGCTAAAATTGCACCGCGTCCTATCATGTTGATCCAGGGCATGAAGGACACGATAGTCAATCCACGCGATGCGCTACTGTTATATGAAGCTGCACAAGAGCCGAAGGAACTCTGGCTTCTGCCTAATGTTGACCATTGTGGAGCCTACTTCGATGATCGTCAGACCTACATCAACCGTGTAATTAGCTTCTTTGACCTCTATCTTAGACAGGCCCCTGCCACCTCGTCGGTGCAGGCGCAGGAGACCCCTCGACTCTCTGAGGCGAGCTAGGAGAAGTTCAGGGTGACGATCAGGCCATCGCGGGCAGCAGAGGTATTAGCGAAGATTCGCCGTGCTGCCCTTTCTGCCCGTGATGGGTCGGCGATCTTGGGGCTAAAGTGGGTGAGGATCAGCCTGTGGGCCTCCGCCGCTTTTGCGAGACCTGCTGCTTCTTCCGCGTACATATGCGCGTGTTCGCGTGCCAGCGGCAAATCAGCAGGATCATCATACATACTTTCGCAAATGAGCAGATCGACATCATAGGCGAATGCACTGAGCGACGGCGTGGGGCGTGTGTCGGTAATAAAGGCCAGCGCGATGCCGCGCCGTGCTTCGCCAAGCACCTGAGCCGGAACGAAGGTCTGGCCATTGTACTCGATGGTTTCTCCGTGCTGTAAACGCGACCAGTACTCTACCGGCAGACCGAGCGCCCTGGCCTTCTCGACCTGAAATTCCGCGTTGCGCTTGAGTTCAGCACGGTAGGCCAGACAGGGAATGCCGTGAGCAGCGGCGGCGCAGGAGCCATACAGGTTCCCCGGCAGCATGAATTGTTCTCCGCCACGCATCTCGTAAATATGCACAGGAAAAGGCAGATCA
>DAOTVZ010000208.1:0-7959 GCA_034436045.1 Ktedonobacteraceae bacterium
TCGGATTGATACTGGTGCTGTTGTAGTTCGGATAAGGATTGCCGTAGTCGGGATTGCCATAGATGTAGGCATCGGAAGGCGGTTTCCCATAGCCTCCATAGCCTCCATAATTGTCATATGGCCCATAAGGTGCCTGATATCCACTATTGATGTCAGGAGCGCCACCAGCGTTATCGTCGGAGGGCATATTGACGTCCATGCCTAGCGGGATAAAAGATGATACGCTACGCTCCTGCGACTGCGCATTACTATCAGCAAAGACCGTTCCTGGTGTAAGAACGAAGATTGCCAGTGTCAATAGTGATGCAGTGAAGAGCAGAGTAATACAATGTCTTATGTGTCTATGCATCTAACTTCCTCCCATGACTGCGGAACACAACAAGCATCCCACAGTCTCTCTACCTCAACTTCTCACGATGCTCTATAGAGTAGCCACGCAAGACAAGCAACGTGTGGTGACATCCGTTGCTAGAAGCCCCCGAAAGGGCTACCATCGTAGCCGCCAAAGGGTGCGCCAAAGCCACTATCGCCGAAGGGGCTACCGCCAAAGAGACCGCCAAAACCATTATCACCATAGGGAGTACCGGCAAAGGGATTACCAAAAGCATTATTCCTGCCGGAGCCATTATTCCCATACAGTTGACTGTAGCCATTATCGCCATAGGGGTTGCCATAGCCGGTACCAGGAGCATCATAGATACTACTGGGACGGCTATAGTTATTCTCGTTCGCCTCAGAACCGGTTGTGCCATTTTTACTATTATTATCTACGCTATTGCTATTATCGCCGTTACTAACCGGTTTACTTTTGTTATTACCGGCGTTGCTACTGTTGGCACTGTTACCAGTATGAGTGGTTGGGGGTAGCGTTGGCAATGGGGGCAGGGGTGGTATTGTCAACTGACCTGTAGCGGCTGTGGTGGTGTCAGCACTATCAGCATTGGATTTACTGGCGGCAAAGGCACCGGATGAGCTAAAGGCAACCAGAACCAGCGTTGCTAAGAGAGAGACACTCAGCATAAGCAAGCGATATTTTATATGCATCACAGATCCTTTCCCAGCAGGACTGCGGACCCATTGCTGTGTTCCGCAGTCCTTCTACCTCACTTCCTCAAGATGCTCTATAGAGTGGTCGCGCGAGACAAGCAACCTGCGGCAGCATCAGTCCCGCACAGGAGCTAGAATCCCCCGAAAGGGCCACCACCATAGCCACCGAGAGGCCCACCAAAACCACCATCGCCATAGGGGCCGCCACCATAGCCACCAAGAGGCCCACCAAAGCCGCCAAAGGGACTACCAAAGCCGTTATCACCATAAGGGCCACCACCATAGCCACCAAAGGGGCTACCGCCGAAAGGGCTACCACCATAGCCACCAAAGGGGCTACCACCGAAAGGACTGCCACCATAGCTGCCATAAGGACTGCCACCAAAGGGGCTACCACCGAAAGGACTACCGAAGCCATTGTCGCCATAGGGACTACCGCCGAAAGGGCTACCGCCATAGGGGCTACCATACCCATTATCGCCGTAGGGGCTGCCGTAACCACCACCGGGGCTACCATAGTCACTGCCAGGGCTACCGTAGTCGCTCGGATTAGGGCCATTATAGCCGCCACCAGGGTTGGAACCGGTATTGTTATCCGAGCCAGGGCTGGTGGTGCCAGTATTACCAGTGTTATTAGTCGGGGGCGGTGCCGGAGGAGGCGGGGGTGCTGACTGAGTAGTGGTAGTGGTTTTAGCTTTGGGTTTAGCAGCCGCAAAAGCATTGGACGAAGTAAAGGCGACCAGTGCCAGCATTGCTAAGAGAGAGACGCTAAACATGAGTAAGCGATGTTTTATCTGCATCAAAAATCCTTTCCCAGACTGCGAAATACTTCTACAGCAGGACCCTCACGAGGAGTGTCAGTACCATAACACCTGTACCATGATACCCACGAGGAGCATCACTACATGTATTTCATGGTGCCGTAGTCGCTCTTCATATATCCCAAACACCTGCTACTATCCTCCCGTGCAGTCGCTCCACCCCGACTTCACGCGATGCGATATGAACATACGCTAGTCACGTCTCATAGAAACATTGTGTGACAGGTCGGCAAGCAAGTCAGGGCACCCACAAGCAAAGCGGGTGCCCTTGCTCACTATGCCTGTTCAAAGAGGCCATACACCCCATCGTCGATAAGGTGCATGAGGCGGGCATGGACTAGCTGGTGTTGCCAGCCCTGGGGATTTTCGGGCAGACCATGAACTTCAACGCGGATATAGTTGTCGGTCAGACCTTCCCAGACACCGTGATGTTGCTGCTCGATCAAAACCTGACAGCACTGGCCCAGGAAGCGCGAACGGAACAGGCGGCTATGTTCCTCATTGAGCTTGAGAAGCCGTTCGCTACGCGCCTTCTTAATTTCCTCTTTGATCTGACCACGCATACGGGCCGCAGCCGTACCCTGACGCGGCGAGAAGCGAAAAACGTGCATTTTGGCAAACTCCAGTTCCAATGCAAGCTGATAGGTTCGCTCAAAATCTTCGTCGCTCTCGCCGGGGAAACCGGTGATGATATCGGTACTGATGGCAATACCGGGCACTAACCGTTTGGCCTCGGTAACGATGGTGCGGTAGCGCGCACTGTTATAGCGACGGGCCATGCGGCGCAAAATGGCATCCGAGCCGCTCTGCATGGGCAGATGCAGATGGCGGCACATACGCGGATCATGCCACAATTCCAGCCATTCCAGGCGAAAATCCTCTGGCTCCAGTGAGGAGACGCGAATACGGGGTATATCGGTTTCGCGGAGCAGGGCCGCGATCAGATCACCCAGGTCTTGCGACTCCTGGCCCTCTGGATGGTAGTCCCCCAGGTGAATGCCCGTCAGCACGACCTCTTTGTAGCCCGCACGAGCTTTGCGCCGTACATGCTCAACAACAGAGGCAATGCTACGACTGCGTGATTTGCCACGTACCGTCGGTACAATACAATAGGTGCAGCGATTATTGCAGCCATCCTGCACCTTCATCTGCACGCGAGTGCGCGAAAAAGCTGCCCCGGCATGCTCGCCTGCACCATTTGGACTGAACGGTGAGAGACGGGCAGGATTCTCCGGCTGCACCTCATCTGTCTCCATATCGAGCGCATGGTCGCTGCCAATATGCAGCATATCGAGCGATAAGGGGACGGGGCGACTGCGAGAATCGTTCTCACCATAACGGGCGGGCAGAACAGATGACGTTGTAGGGTAGATGTAACCCTGGCGGTCGCTCTCATAGCTCTGCTCCCCCTGCTCACAGGCTTCTATTGCTGTAACTTCACTCTGTTTTGCCTGGAGAATGCTCTCGACCAGACGGTGCTTCTGCTGGTTGCCGATAACGAGATCGACACCCGGCAATGCTGCGACCGCTTGCGGATTAATCTCGGCATAGCAGCCGGTAACGACGAGGAGCGCATCGGGATGACGACGGTGCGCCTGTGCAATCAACTGGCGCGAACTGCGGTCGCCCAGGTGCGTAACGGTGCAGGTATTGACAATGTAGACATCAGCAATATCGTTAAAATCGCGCTGCTCAAAGCCCGCCGCGTTCATCTGCTCGCTAATTGCCTCGCTATCAGCCTGATTGACCTTGCAGCCCAGTGTAGCGACGGCAAAAGTGGTGCGCTTGTTGCTTGTGGTATCGATAATATCGCTCATGGTTGTTGTGTGTGCTGCATGTGTACAGGGGTCGTTGTTTGTGAATACTGAACTGGCTGTGGTGGCGCTACTGTTTCCATCAGGGTCTTGTGCATCAACGGCAGCGCGAACCAGACGCTGCCCAGGCCGAAGAGAACGCCGGTAATCACGCGCAGTTCCCAGGTGCTTTCGCGTAAACCAAACATCTGCGTAAAGCCGTCCCAGGCCATCGGCAGGCTGAGTAGTATCCACATCCACCAGGGGATGCCAGGGATACGTTTCTTGCTCAGCACGAAGATCAGGCTACCCAGGAACATTGAAAAGTAGATGGAGAAGTTGCGCGCGCACAGGCCAAGCTGATAGCCGAAAAGATAGAACGAGTGTGAGGGAATTTGCGCGCAGATGTAGTGCAACGAGAAGAAGATCGGTCGGGCGATGCTATCCAGGCCCAGGTAAAAGAGAAATGGCACCGCCAGCGCCGCTAAGATGATTACGCCAAGCACTATTGTAATGATGTTGGCCCACTGCGCCATCAGAAAGCTTTCTATGCCATGCCCGATACGTTTCAGTAACGTCGGTCTGCTATGCTCAACGGTTTGCTTCCCTGGATAACCATGCTCATATGCCTGGGTTGCCATCTCTATATGCCTCACATTCTGTTAAACCTGAAATGCCTCGGCCAGTTCTTCGTAGGTAATACGCCCTTCGGCGACAATAACGTCATTGATAAGAATAACCGGAATACGATAACGATATAGCTCAAATAGCTGCGGGTCGCTGCGAATGTCGATCTCGATCAAGTCATAAGCTGTGAGCGAGGCGATCTCCTCAAGGTGGTCGCGAGCCTCGTCACAGAGATGACACCCCGCTTTAGTATAAAACGTTACGCGCGGGGTCAACAATCGCGCGCTCTTTTCAGCCTGCTCCTCTTGCTCCATTGCATGCTTCCTTTATGTTAGCATATCTTCGCTCAAATGATAACATGAACTGGTGTTGTAGGCAAATGGTTTGTCCCCCTGGAGGTACCAATTTATCGCGCTCGCTGGTCGATCTACTCACATTTTTCTCGATTGTATCTAGCCAAAGAACAGCTTTTGGGGTAAACTACGGGTACCTCACTATGAAGAATATTGCTGTTGTCAGAAAGGTGCGAGGTGCGGTATGCAGAGTGAACAGACGAGTGTAGATGAGGCGGTGCGGCAGCAGGTAGCCAATCTGCTGAGCAGATTGCACACAGGAGGACGCGAAAGTTTTAGTGCCTTGCGTACCCTTTTTAACGAGGCGTTGAATTATGATTATGCCAATGAATCACTATCTTTAGACGCTGCTCTCAACAATTTACCGGTAGAACAGCCTCTCCTCATGGCTACCGGAGCCGAAGGCCAGTTCCATGTGATTTATATACGTTTTACTCATAATACTCTTTCGCCCGGCGACGAACGCAAAATTGTCACAAAGTTGCTACGCAATCATCTCTATGCACTCTTCATTTTCTCCAATTATGCTCAGACAACATGGCACTTCGTCAATGTGAAAAATGAGCCGGAGCGTGAGAAACGGCGTGTCTTTCGGCGCATTACTGTGGCACGCGAAGACCGTCTACGCACCGCCATTGAGCGTATCTCTATGCTCAACTTAACGCATCTTGAAACAGCGCAATTGTTAATTACGCCGCTGGATATTCAGCGTATCCACGATGAAGCCTTCGACGTTGAGGCCGTTACCAAACGCTTTTTCGACGAATATAGCATTGTCTTTCGTATCTTGCAAAAAGACTTGCTGAACCAGACCGGTGATCCAACCTGGGCGCATGATTATGCGCTGCAATTCCTCAATCGCTGCATGTTCCTCTATTTTATTCAGCGCAAGCACTGGCTGGGCGAAAATACCGAATTCCTGAACTATTTCTGGCAGAGCTATCTTAAAACAGCACATCAGCCGAATACCTTCGTGAAGGACTGGCTGATGGTACTTTTCTTCCAGGCCTTTAATAATAACTATAATGGGCGTTATCGTCATTTCCCTGACGATATTCACGCTATTCTGTCGCTGGCCCCCTATCTTAACGGCGGCCTGTTTACCGAAAATGCGCTTGATAAAGAGAAAAGCGGTGAATTTGTCATCAGCGATGAGCGCTTCTATCAGGTGCTACACTTCCTTGAGCAATATAACTTTACCATCACCGAGGATAGCCCGCTCGATCAGGAAGTCGCGGTAGACCCGGAAATGATCGGTAAGGTCTATGAGAGTCTGGTCAACGTCTCCGAGGACCTGGATGAGCGCGGCGATGCCGGTATCTTCTACACGCCGCGCGTCGAGATCGACCTGATGTGTCGCCTCTCCCTGGCCGAATATCTTGTCAATCATCTTGGTACGCATAACAGACCGTTCTTGTATGATGTGATCTTTGCGATGGAACCGGAAGACAAAGAAGCGGCTGACGTCCAGCTTGAGCAACGGCATTTGTGGCGTCCCCTCTACGAGCTACTGGAAAATGTCACGGTGGTTGATCCAGCCTGTGGCTCCGGCGCATTCCTGGTCGGCATGTTGTATGTATTAGATGACTTGATAAAACGCGCTGAAGAAAAATTACCGCATCTCGTGATAGATCAACGCGAGCAGGCGTATCATCGCAGAAAGAACATTATCGGGCGTAGCCTCTACGGGGTCGATGTCATGGAATGGGCCGTGCGCGTGGCCGAACTGCGCCTCTGGCTGGCCCTGATCGTCGATGTCTCGCTGAGTCGTGAAGAACTACATGCGCGCGGTGAGCCGTTGTTGCCCTATTTCACTTTCAAAGTGCAGCGCGGCGATAGCCTCGTGCAGAAGGTAGGTAATATTAATTTTGGGCATAATCGCTTCTTGAGCGACCTGACACCGCCTCTCAGGCGGCGCGTCGCCCAGCTCAAAGAGCAAAAATTGCTGTATTATAACAATGACACGCACCACGAGGCGCAGCGCAAAAGCCTGGAAGAGCTACGGCATGACGAGCGACGGCTGTTCATCGATATTTTGCGTGAGCGATTGCAGTCATTGGAGCGTAGCTTAAAGGCCGTATCAACACAACAGCAGTCCATGCTGGGCATGGAAACCGGCGCGGGCGACCGACTCTCATTAGAAAAAGAGCAACAGAGGGCTAAATTAGAAGAGCAGCGTCAACAGTTGCTGGATGCCATCGAGGTGATCAATACCACCAAAATGACACCTTTTGTCTGGGACATTGCTTTTGTTGAAGTATTTGCCGGTAAGAGCGGCTTTGATATTGTGATCGGCAATCCGCCCTATGTACGCCAGGAACATATCGCTAATCCGTTGTTGCCAGCGGAGAAACGTAGCGCGTCGGAGCAGAAGCAGGAGTATAAACAGCAGCTTGAACAGGCTACGATGGCTCTTTTCCCACGTTTCTTCGCGCAACATAAGCTAGATCGCAAAAGCGACCTGTACATCTATTTCTACCTCTATGGCCTGTCGCTCTTAAACAGCAGAGGGATATTCAGTTTCATCACCTCTAATTCCTGGTTGGATGTTGGCTATGGCGCTCTATTGCAAGAATTTCTGCTCAAGCATTGTCATATCAAACTCATTATCGACAATGAGATGCGCCGCTCTTTCGCCACCGCCAGCGTCAATACCGTCATCACGCTCTTCTCCGCGCCTGATGAGAACAGCGATAGTTGCCTGAATGAGACGGCGCGCTTCGTGATGTGTAGAGTACCATTCGAGCAGATGCTTTCTTCAGCAGTGATGAAAACGCTTGTCAGCGCACAAGAGCGTCAATCGTTGCCGGAATGCCGCATTCACCCGATCCAGCAGCGCAAGCTTTTTGCGGAGGGAATGACACAACCAGAGGACGACGCGGATGAGACAGAAACAGCACCGAAACCTGATAGAAACAAAAGGCGTGTGCGAGAAAGCAATATAAGCCTGCAAGGATCGACGAAATATAGCGGTAATAAATGGGGTGGCAAATATCTGCGCGCGCCGGACATCTACTGGACGATCATCGAGAAGGGCAAAGACAAACTGGTGCGGCTCGGCGATATTGCCGAAGTGCGCTTTGGCATCAAGACTGGCGCGAACGAATTTTTTTATCTGGACAATGCCGCGATCAGGCGACACGGCATTGAGCCGGAGTTTTTGCGACCCGTCATTAAGAGTCCGCGCGAGTGCAAAAGCATCAGAATTGACGCCAGCGCGCTCAAGTTCAGCATTTTTCTTTGCAACAAACCAAAGGCAGAGCTAAAAGGAACCGCCGCCTTAGAGTATATCGAGTGGGGTGAGCAGCAGGGCTACCA
>DAOTVZ010000209.1:0-3246 GCA_034436045.1 Ktedonobacteraceae bacterium
CCTGGTCGCCCGCCGATGCGCTCACAAAGCCTCATTCATGACGCCCTGTCGCCCGCCGATGCGCTCACAAAGCCTCATTCATGGCGCCCTGTCGCCCGCCGATGCGCTCACAAAGCCTCATTCATGACGCCCTGTCGCCCGCCGATGCGCTCACAAAGCCTCATTCATGACGCCCTGTCGCCCGCCGATGCGCTCACAAAGCCTCATTCATGACGCCCTGGTAGCCCGTCGATGCGCTCACAGGGCGTCATGAATGACGCCCCTACACCATTATAGAGAGCCATAGAGAGGCGATCCTGAGTCATTTTTCTTCGCATACTTCAGCCATAGGTCTACCACGAGACAACTTCCCTTTTTATCTACTCCTTCTTAACCCGAATGGTATTGCCCCTCACCGGTACCTTGCATTGCAGTTGCCTGTTACTCAATCGAGAGTGGCGTCATCGGTAATTTTTCGTCCAGTGCGCGAGCACGATAGGTGCTGTCGGCGTGTTCAAAACGCTCGGTCAACTCGATCAGTGCCTTGAGGCGCTGTTCCATATCCTGCACCTGTTGGTACAGAATGCGTATCTGAGCCGATAATTCGTAGAACTGTTCCTCCATCATGGGTGCTGTTCTTCTCGTGCCCGCCTCAGCAGATATATCGGGAGCACGTTCAACGGACGTTGCCGCTTGCTCGCTCACAGCCCGTCGAGATGTATCAGTCGGCTCAGATACCGTTTTTGCTTCTTGTGCAGTTGAGAAGGTGACTCGTTGTGCCTGGGACACACTGCGATCATTGGCAACCAGTACAACCACACCAATAATGGCGAGGAGCGCGATAGCAAAGAGTCCACCAATCGGTAGCATATTCATAAGTTTAGTACCTCCGGCTACAGGCCGCTCATAAGCATTAATGCAGGTGAATGGTGACTTCTGCGCTCATGCCGGGCACGATGTCATCGCCGTTTGTGCCGTCCAGCGTCACAATCACTGGAATACGCTGCCCGACTTTCGTGAAGTTGCCACTGGCATTATCCTCGGTCGGCAAGAGTGAGAACGTTGCGGCGGTGGCCTGTACAATCTGCTGGACATGGCCGGTAAAGGTAGTGCCGCTATAGGCATCAATATGGATATCGACCTGCTGACCCAGTTTGATGTTATTCATCTGGCTCTCGTCAACATAGGCCGTGATCGTTAGATTATTCAGGTTGGCGATCTCCAACAGCGACAGACCAGGGGCAACGGCCTGACCCTGCACTGCCGAGACCTGGATCACCTTGCCACTGATCGGGCTGATCACATTAACCGTGACTGGCGCACCGGTCGCGCTTACCGAGCTGGTGGTGATGGTACCAATGACTTCCTTCGCCGTCACCGTGTCGCCCAGATTCACCTTAAGCGTTGAGAGCAGACCGGTGGCAGGTGCGCTCACATTGGCAATCGGGCTGCTGACCTGCGCATCGTCTGTACTATAGTACATATATGAGTTGTAGATGTAAAGTCCCACGCCGCCTGCAATCGCCAGAAAGGCGACGACAATCAGCAGCGTCACAAGCACTGTTCGACGCATAGAGTATTACTCCTTTTTTTTCTCTCTTTGGAAAGTTCAGACTTGAGCATAAAAATACTATGACTTACAGGTCATTATTTTACCTGAGCGTCATAGAAAAGTCAAGAGTATTGCTCACCTTGCCGCTTTTCAAACACCAGTACAGTAAAGCTCACATCGGTCTGGAGCGATGTGGTGCTTTCCAGCAGAGAACGGGCTTCAGAAGAGAGATGGCGGAAGGCGGGCATCATGGTCACGAGCAGAGCTATCTCCTCGCGTGTAAGGTCAAGCTGATAGGTCAGCCTGCACGTAGTTACGAGATGACAGTGAGGCACGGTGAGAAATTGCGTGATGACAAGTTGTTCTTTCTGTTCCTCTATGGAGAGCAGGTGAAAGAGAGAGCGCAACTGTTGCAGGTGAATCGGTTGGGGAATGGCGATGATGGCGATGCCGCCGGGCGTCAGCACGCGCATAAATTCGCTGACATTACGCGGCGCGAAGATATTGAGTAGCACGTGTACACAATCATCTGCAAAGACCAGGCCTGCCTTGAGGTCGGCGACCACGAAATCCGCCGTTTTATAGCGGCGCGCGGCCATGCGTATGGCATCCTTCGCTACATCCACACCGAGCAGACAAAACGAAGCCAGGGGCAAGGTGCGCGTCAGTCGTCGCTGCACCTGGCCCAGATAATAGCCTTCACCGCAGCCGATATCCAGCACGACCGTGCATGGTAGCGCGAGGCGCGCACGTACATACGTAGCCACCAGGTCGCTGAGCAGGGCTGAGAGTGGCTGATAGTGGCCGCGTTCCAGAAAATTGCGTCGCGCTTGGAGCATCACTTTGGAATCGCCGACTGAGGAAGCCAGTTTGCGCGCCACCAGATTGACATAACCCTCTTTCGCTATATCGAAGCTATGGCCGCTGGCACAGGTGAACACGTTGCCTACCCTGCTGAAATGCTGCCGACATAGGGGACAGATAAACAGGTGCGTACCACAATGCTCTATTGTGTTCATGTCGCTCTCCATCCTGAACGATAGCTATCTCCCTGTCGTTCTATTCTACGATATGGTACAATTGGCAAAATTTCAAGAAGAGGATAACATCATGGAATATGCCATTCTGGGTGGCGGCGCATTGGGGTTGATGGCCGCCTATCGTCTGGCGCAAGCTGGCCAGGCGGTGATGGTGTTTGAGCGCGAGCCGCTGGCCGGTGGACTGGCCGCTGGTTTTCGCATCGATGACTTATGGCTGGAAAAATTTTATCATCACCTCTTTCGCACCGATAAAATAGCAATTCGTCTGATCGAAGAACTCGGCCTGGGCAAGCGCCTGGAGTGGATCCGCCCGCGCACGGTGAGCCTGATCGGCGGCGAGATTCACCAGCTCGACTCACCCTTAACGCTACTGCAATTCAAGCCCTGGCGACTCGATGAGCGGCTGCGCGTGGCGGCAGTAATGGCCTTTCTCAAGCTGGCGCATCCCTCCTGGCTAGAGGGTCGGACCGCTGACGCCTGGCTGCGACGCTGGATGGGCCGACGCCCCTACGAGATGCTCTTTGAGCCGCTCTTCATCGCCAAGTTCGGCGCGCTCTACGACCAGATCGCGCTACCCTGGTTCTGGGCCAGATTTCACGACCGCACGACGCGCCTGGGCTACCTCAAAGGCGGCTTCCAGCAACTCTACGAGCGTCTCGTTGAACGCATCAGCGC
>DAOTVZ010000210.1:0-40070 GCA_034436045.1 Ktedonobacteraceae bacterium
TTTCGGTAAATGGTGGATTGAAAGTGCCGTGTACGGTGCGTCCTGACCAGCTATCACGAACGCCCAGTTCAATGGTGCCGTCCTCGCGGCGATGAAAACGTAAGTTCAGCGTCTCGATCATGTCCCCATTATGCTCACAGTCTCTCTGCGCGGCATGTGTCAATATATCCCTGCCGCATAGCACAAGCTCGCTTAAGTATACCACAGCTTAAAACCGGCGACGACGACACTTCTGCCCGATAGCTTCCCCGCGCCTATCAACAGTTGTTCTCTCAGACATATTTGGGACTGATGAAAACCGCCGCCATCTGTGCATTGCGGGAATATGCGCATGGTCGCTTTTGTTTATTGAGGTAGCAAACGCTTTACAAGATACTTGTAAATAGTAAGCATAATGGTACCCTGGGCAAGCGTTAATAACGCCACAGGGCGAACGCAAGACATCGCCCCTACAATGATACGATACCGTCTTTGCCCGTTTCATTGTAGGGACAGCCCTGGCGGCAAGAAAATCAGGGTATCATTTATTATCGTTGGTTGGCATTTTTCTACACACTCGTATGTGAGAAAGGAGATGCTACGATGGCACTTAGCATTGGTCTACTTATCTTACGTTTAGCAACTGGTCTTTTGATGTTTGGGCATGGTGCGCAGAAGCTCTTCGGCTGGTTCGGCGGACGTGGCATGCAGGGCACCATCGGAATGATGAACAAGTTGCACCTGCGCCCCGCTCCGGTATGGGCATGGCTGGCCGCACTCACCGAAACCGTTGGCGGTCTGCTCTTTGCGCTTGGCCTGCTTGATCCGCTGGGGTCACTGGGTATTATCGCCGCTATGTTGATGGCGATGATTACCGTCACCTGGCCACGTTTCTGGGGCAGTCAGGGCGGCATCGAATATAACCTGCTCTTCGTCATCCCGGCGGTCGTTGAGGTCTTTACCGGCGCTGGCACATACTCGCTAGACCATCTCCTGGGCATCGCGCTACCGGAACCAGTCTCTTTCCTGGTCGGCCTGCTGCTCGTTATCATTGGCATTGGCGTCGCGCTCTTCACGCGCCAGTCGGAGCAAGCTGCCACTACACCGTCAGTCAGCACTGGCGACTAATGCGCGGGCCTGCCCACACAGACGTTAACATAACGGCATAATACATCCGTCATCACCCTAACCCGTAGGGGCGTCATTCATGACGCCCTGTTTGTGCATCACCCCTATCGCGTCGGGACGTGATGAAGAATTTTAACCATCGAACCCGGCGCTCTCGTCGGGGCATCATTCATGACGCCCTGCTCGCCCGTCGCTCCATCCTCTGGGCGTCATGAATGACGCCCCTACGGGACGAGGGCCTTGCCGGGTTCGGGGGATACATTTCACCATCGCCCCCTGGGTTGGGTCTCGAACCGTTCCCTGGGCCTCGAACCGTTCCCTGGGCGTCATGAATGACGCCCCTACGGGACGAGGGCCTTGCCGGGTTCGGGGGATACATTTCACCATCACGCCCTGGGTTGGGTCTCGCTCCATCCCCTGCGCCTCGCTCCGTTCCCTGGGCGTCATGAATGACGCCCCTACTATTCGCCATTACACTTCCGCTAGCCCTTGACAAGCGGTCTTTTAATCCGTAGACTATCCTATAGTAGGTTAGTCAACAGTCCATCAATCCATTAATCAACGCGCGCTTTTTTGCGATTGATGGCAGTAGCTCCCCAAAGAAGAGGAGAAGGATCGCGTATGCCTGACACCATTGATTTCTTTTTCTCGCCCCACCCCTCTGCGCAGGCGCGACGACTGAGCGCCGCCATTCAGGATGGGCTGGCACACGGCAGTCGCATCGAACCTGCCGACCCGCGCCCCGGCGAGGCCGTCACGCTACTTTTCTCCACCAACAACCGGTTGCCCATCGAGCATGTCGCCGTCTACTACACCACCGACGGCTCGGAGCCGCGAGGCGAGCATGGACACGCTATCAATGGGCACGTGGTGATGGCCGAACCAGATGCTGATGGGCCTCATGACCAATATGGGCATCTCGCTCTTAACTGGCGGGCCATTCTTCCGGCTCAGCCAGACGGCACGCTGGTACGCTATCGTGCCGATGCCTGGAGCGATAAACAGCCGCAGCGACACTGGTACGCCGATCATGTTGATCCGATCAGTCTGCCCACCATCGATGGCAAACTCTTCGCATACCACGTTGATACCTGGACACCGCCTACATGGTGGCAGGATGCTGTCGTCTATCAGATTTTTGTAGACCGCTTCAACGCCGCACACGACGAGCCACCGCTGCGTCCGGCGGAAAGCACTCCCATCACCGGCTTTTTCGGCGGTACGCTGCGCGGTGTCATTGAGAAGCTGGACTACCTTCAGTCGCTGGGCATTAACTGCCTCTGGCTCTCGCCTATTTTTGAAAGTCCCACCCATCACGGTTATAACGCCTCAGACTACTATACCGTCGCCGCGCGCTACGGGGGCAACGAGGCACTTCATCAACTGGTGCAAGCAGCGCATCAGCGTGGCATGCGCGTGATGCTGGACTTTGCCGCCAACCACACTTCACATGAACACCCGGCGTTCATCGCCGCGTTGCGCGATCCGAACAGCGACACTTACGACTGGTACTCATTTAACGAGAAAGGCTATCGTAGCTATGCCAACGTCCGTAATATGCCGGAACTGGCGACCGATAATCCTAAAGTGCAGCGCTACCTGTTCGATGCCGTCCGTCACTGGCTCGGCACGTTTGGAGCCGATGCGCTGCGCCTGGACTACGTACCTGGGCCTTCGCACGCTTTTTGGACGCTCTTTCAAGAAGCGGTCAAAACCTCATTCGCTGACACACTCACGCTGGGAGAAATCACCGAACCACTGGAGTATATCGCGCTATATGCCGGGCGTATGGATGCCTACATGGATTTCCCGCTCACGCAGGTGCTACGCCAGGTGTTCGCTACGCGCACACGCACTGTGGCCGACCTGCTGCACTACCTTGAGGATCGCCGCTCACAACTACCAGCAACTATGAGCCGGGCCACCTTGCTAGATAACCACGACATGCATCGTTTCCTCTGGCTGGCAGAGGGGGATCACCGCCGCCTGCGCCTGGCCGCCACCTGTCATCTAACCCTGGATGGCACTCCGATCATTTACTACGGCACAGAGGTCGGCCTGTCACAATACGCGGACGCACACAAAGAAAATGCCTACGCGCGCGCGCCTATGTTCTGGGATGAGCGCCAGAACACGCAACTGCTCCAGCACTACCAGGCACTTATTCATCTACGCCACTCGCACGCCGCGTTAAGAGTCGGCAGCACAATTGCGCTTCCTGTGCAAAGCGATAGCGCAGATAGCACACAGGTGGGGGCCTACTTGCGTCTACAGGGCACCGAGTATGTGCTGGTGGTATTGAACAATAACCTCACACCCGTGACGGTACATGTTCCTTTGCAAAATGCGCTAATGGCACAAGGAATCACAGTAAAGCCTGCCCGCTTGCACTCGTTATTGTCGGTGAGTACGGAAGAATTTCCCCTACAGGATGGCATGCTTACCCTGCGCTTAGAGAGCCTTGATGCCATCTTGCTAGGAGAATAGAGCAGAAAAGGCGGTGATGGAACAGCCTTGTCCAACGTAGTAAGAGGTGGAGCATGGGTACCGACACGAAATTAGTAGAGAGAATGAAAGTCGTTCACAAAACTGTTGACAAACCAACAATTTTTGCCTATACTCATTACAGAAGTTGAAATCTATCCCTGCACAGCAAAGGGGTTTGTAGCATGAGTACAGCACACGACGGTACGCAGGTTGAGCAAGAGATTTACCGCATGCTGACCAAGACATTCATCTTATTAGATGATTGTGACCGCCGTTTTTTCGCCGAATATGGCCTGAGTACCCGTCAGTTCTGGGCTTTGCAGCATCTGGATAGTGAGCGCGGCTGCTCGATGGTTGATTTAAGCCGGGTACTTTTCACGGATAAGAGCAACGTGACGGGCATTGTAGACCGTCTGGAACGGCTTGAACTTGTCACGCGCACTACTGATCCCCGCGACCGTCGCGTTATCCTCGTGACCCTGACGCCTGCTGGCCAACAATTGCGCGACAAGGTCAGCGCACAGCACGCGGACTTGATCCGCCAGCTTATCCACGTGATGAGCGATGCTCACCTCTACGCTTTGCTGGACTCATTACAAACGATCAGCCGTAGTCTTGAAAACCACCTGGCAGCAGCAGATACTGCATGATACCCACCGCTCCGCCCAGGTATGACACATGTTCTCTACTCGTCGCCCAATTGATCAGTTTCACAGTAGACTCGTCTAGTTTATAAAAAGAGCAACGATTAAAAATGAGAAGCTCGTTATAATGTGCAGTGCCGCACAAGAGAGGAGCGAGACGCCGCTGAAAGAGTTTCAGACATACACACATGAGCTATGTGCTACATGTGTTCGACCGACGTTGCATGACACACAATTATACGCGGGTAGGCTCCGCATGCGCTCCGCACCGTAATTTGCGCTCCAGAGTGTGTCAACATATCCTATGTTTTGTGAACGTACACAACGGGTAATGGGATACCCTGAGTATTCCTGCTATTTTAGCAACCACGGAGGAACCTGGTTTATGTCACTGAAGCGTTTTTGCGCCTTTCTGCTGCCGCTTGCACTGCTAAGCGCCATGCTGCTTGCTGCCTGTGGTTCCACCACCAGCACCAGCCCATCTTCTAACCAGCATGTCACCATCACCATCTGGCATGGCTGGGGCGGTAGCTACCTGGCCCCCAAGCAGGCCATCTTCAATGCCTACATGAAACTGCACCCCAACGTCACCATCAAGCTGGTTAACCAGGGTGGCACGAACTTCATCCAGAAAGCCATCACCGCCGTCAAGGCCAATAATGGCCCCGATATCATTGCCTGGGTCGATGATTCATTAGGTGAGCTTGTGGATAGCCACACCGTCGTACCAATGGATCAGTACATCAGTCAGAGCTTTGTCAACTCCACCTATGCCCCGGCGGCGGCACAGGCGGTACAGTTCAATGGACATGTCTATGGTGTGCCGGAAACCGTCGAGGCCGTCACCATCATGTACAACAAAAAGCTGATCAGCGCCTCTCAGCTTCCTACCACCACCGATCAGATGCTGGCGTTCGAGCAGAGCTACGAAAAAGCCCATCCCGGCAGCTACGGCATTGTCTGGCCGACCACCGACCCTTACTACAATGCCTGCTGGTTCTACGGCTTCGGCGCGTACTACGTCAAGCCTGATGGCACCGTTGGGCTGAACACTGCGCAGGCGACCGCCGCCGGTCAATTCATCGCCTCTTTCCGCCAATATCTACCCAAGCAACTCGATGGCACGACGGCTTCGTCGCTATTCACCGAGGGTAAGGCTGCCGCGATTATCGATGGCCCCTGGGCCTATGACAACTACGCTCAGAAGGCAGGCATCGATGTTGGTTTCGCTAAGCTCCCCATTGTTAGCGCGACTGGCCAGCCAGCTACACCATTTGTCGGTGTGAAATCGCTATGGGGCACTGCCAATGCACAGAGCCGAGGCGTTCTACCCATCGTGGCTGATATCTTGAAGTTCTATAGCAACGAACAGAACCAGCTTCAGATGATCCAGCAGACCGGCGAAATCCCTGCCAACAACGCTGCCCTGCAGAGCAGTACGGTGACGAACAATCCGGCCATCTCCGGCTACGCTGCGCAAGCCGCCACAGGGGTTCCACTTCCCAACACGCCGTACATGTCGGCCCTCTGGACACCCGTTGGCAATGCGCTGACCGCGATCTGGTCGGGCAACCAGACACCTGCCGCCGCCCTGGCCGCCGCACAAACTGCTGCCGTGAAGGGCGTACAGAGTATCCAATCATAATAGCTTCAAATGACGAATCTCCAACGAGTGTTGTCGGAATGAGGGCTGATCGTTCCACACCCCGGCGGAGAATCCAGGGTGGAAGCCTACCGCTGGCTCTCCACCCTCTCCTTCACCTATACCAGAAAGGAGATGCGGCTCATGCTCCAGGTCAGACGCAGGACAATCTTTTTCTACATGTTGCCCATGATCGTCACTATTGCGATCATCAATCTGTCGCCGATCCTTTACACATTCTATCTCTCGCTCACTAACAATACTGAGTTTAATAACTCGTATAATTTCGTAGGATTACAGAACTACATCAATCTCATCCTCAGCACCAACAGCGACCTGTATCCCGTTCTCGGCAGTACCATCCTCTACGTCATCGTCTGCGTTGCGCTCTTTTTGATCATTGGCACACTGACAGCGCTGGCTCTGAACAACCCGAAAGTCAAAGGCTTGCCTTTCTGGCGTATGGTTCTGCTCATTCCCTGGGCCGCACCTTCCGCTATCACCGCCCTGATCTGGAAATTCCTCTTTAACGAGACATTCGGCCCTATCAATCAGATCGCGCGCGTCTTCTTTGGTCCCAAATTTAACATTCCCTGGCTCTCCAGCCCCTTCTGGGCCTTTGCCGCCGTCGTGATCGTCAATGTCTGGCTCTCCTACCCCTTCTTCACCGTTGTGATCCTCGGCGCACTGCAAAGCATCCCCCAGGAACTCAATGAGGCAGCCAACGTCGATGGGGCCAACGCCCTACAGCGCTTCATCCAGATCAAATTGCCTCTGTTGCGCCCGGCCATCACTCCCGCCGCCATTCTGAGCGCCATCACTACCTTCCAGATGTTCAACACGGTCTACCTGATTACTCAGGGTGGCCCCATCACCAACGCGGCTAAGCCAGGGGCAACTTCTTTCGTCATGGTCTACATGTACAACCAGGTGCTTGGCGGTGGCTTAGCCAATATCCACTACGCCTTTATCGCCTCTTTCGCTATCACCATGTTCATTATCCTGGGGGCCATCACCTTTATGGCTCGTTCCTTCGGCCCACGCAATAAGGAGGCTCTGGCATGAGTGAGCAGTCCATCAGCAAATCTGTCACTGCCGATTCAGCCGTCGCCGCACGCGCGCGACAGCTTTCAAGCGCCACTGCTCAGGCAACTATCCTGCGCCGACGCATCTTCTCCGGCCTGTCGCTGGTGGTGATCTACCTGTTCCTGATTATCATGACCATTTTCGCGCTCTTCCCCATCTACTACGTTATTCAAGCGTCGCTCAACGGCGCGCAGTCGCTCTACACCACAACTTTGCAGTTGCTACCTCAACCGATCACGCTCGCTAACTATGGCTACATGTTCACGCACTATCCCATCTTCGCCTGGATCGGCAATACGGTTCTGGTCTGTGGACTCTCCACTTTGATCGGCCTGATCTTCTCAATGACCGGCGCGTATGCTCTCTCGCGCTTCCGCTTCAAGGGACGCGAGGTCACGCTGAACCTTTTGCTGGCGCTCCAGGCATTTCCAGGTCTGCTCGCCATCACCGCTTACTACTATCTGCTCCAGTTTCTCGGCCTGCTCAACACGGCCCCTTTGATCGGTCTGGCCCTGGTCTATGCCGCCGGTAGCCTGGTCTTCGGTTGCTGGAACATCAAAGGCTATTTCGATACGCTACCGATTGAGTTGGAACAGGCCGCTATGGTTGACGGGGCCAGCCATACGCAGGCTTTCTTGCGCGTCACGCTACCGCTGGCAGCGCCCGCGCTGGCCGCCTCGGCATTGTTTATGTTCGTAGGCGGCTGGAATGAGTTCGCGCTGGCGAACTTTATCCTCAACTCGAATCAGAGCGGCAGCAACCTGACCTTCATCCTGGGCCTCTATGGCCTGCAAACGACCTATCAGACGCCCTGGGGCTACTTCGCCGCAGGCTCGGTGATTATCTCTGTTCCTCTGATGCTCGTCTTCCTCTATGCCCAGCGCTTCTTCCAATCCGGCCTTACGATTGGCGGAGTCAAGGGATAAATCAAAGATCCCCCTATTCTTCTGCAATAGGGGGATCTTTATGTGCGTAGAAACTATGCCCGCTCGTATGCTTCCAGTACCGGCGATTCAGCCTCGAACACCTCGGAGCCAAAGGTTTCAATATAGAAGCGAATCGCAGACTTCACATCGTCTAAAGCTTCCTCATAGTTCTCACCCTCACCGACTACCACGCCCTTTAAGCCGAGAGGATAAGCTACATAACCATCAGGATGCTTTTCGACGATGACTTTGATTTGCTTCATCAAGCTCCCCCATTCATCAAGATAGTAACAGCGATCTGGGAACTATTATACGTCAAATGCCGCTTAAGGCGTACTCTTGTAACACGGTATAGTGCGCACCGGCACGAGAGAGTTCGCTTTTCACGACGATCAGGCGGCTGGCAGGATAACTTTCGAGGGGGTGGAGGTGCTGTTGTTCGCTGTTGAGCAGGCGTTGCAGGTGTTGCAGTTCGATAGCGTTCAAGGGGGCTTTGACGCGCGCGAGGGTGAAGTGGGGTGAGAAGGGACGTTTGTCAACGGTGAAGCCGCGCTGTTCAAGGGCGAGGTTGAGCGAGCGATGCAGGGCGATGAGAGCGCCGGTCGGCTCCTCTAAACCCATCCAGATCACGCGCGGCTGCCTGGGCGAGCCGAAGATACCGAGACGCGCGAGGCGATAGGTGAAGGCATGGGCCACACGCGCTGTCTCCTGAGATGCTGCCATCGCCTCGGCCAGTTGGGCATCGTCCAGTTCGCCCAGGAAAGCCAGCGTGAGATGAATGCCGTAGGCATCCACCCAGCGCACCGAGGGCAAGAGCGGAGCCACCTGGCGGATGACCCCGGCCAGGTGACCTTGCAGATGTTCATTCATTTCAAGCGCGATGAATGTACGTGTCATGCAGCAAACAACATCTCGTCCAATTCGGCTCCATCAATCGTCTCAACCTGTTTGAGGTATTCAGCGATCAAGATGAGCTTATCTTTTTTCTCACGTAAAATGCTCAAGGCCGTCTCATAAGCCTGATCGACCAGTCTGGCGATCTCCTGGTCGATCTTCGCCGCCGTCTCCGCGCTAATCTGTAGATTACCCTCGGCATCGGGTTTGAGCGCAATCAGGCCGAGCGAACTCATGCCGAACTCGCAGACCATGCGACGCGCGATGTTGGTAACGTACTCAATATCCTGGCTGGCCCCGGTGGTGATGTCGCCAAAGATGATCTCCTCGGCGGCACGCCCACCCATCGCTCCCGCCATCTTGGCCAGCAGTTCGGAGCGGCGCATCAGGTAGCGATCCTCGGCGGGAGACTGGACGGTGATGCCCAGCGCCATGCCACGCGCGATAGCCGAAACCTTCTGCACCGGGTCGGAGCCGGGCGTGCAGCGCATCACAATGGCGTGACCAACCTCGTGATAGGCAATAATCGACTTCTCCGCGTCGGAGATCAGGCGGCTCTTGCGCTCTGGCCCGGCCATCACCCGCAAGATGGCCTCGTCCAGATGCTCTTTCTGAATGACGCTCTGCCCGCTACGAGCAGCCAATAATGCTGCCTCGTTGAGCAGGTTTGCCAGATCGGCACCAGAGAAACCGGCGGTCTGCTGCGCCAGTTGCTGCAACGTCACATCAGGGGCGAGCGGCTTATCCTTCGCGTGTACCTCTAGAATAGCGAGGCGACCACGAATATCAGGTTTGTCGAGCATTACACGACGGTCGAAACGGCCAGGACGCAGTAAAGCCTGATCCAGCACATCGGGCCGGTTGGTGGCGGCAATGACGACCACATTGGTGTGCTTATCAAACCCGTCCATCTCTACCAACAACTGGTTCAGTGTCTGCTCGCGCTCGTCGTTGCCGCCGCCCATGCCGGTAGCCGAGCGCTGCCGCCCGACAGCATCGATCTCGTCGATGAAGAGGATGCAAGGAGCATGCTCTTTGGCCTCTTTAAAGAGATCGCGCACACGGGCTGCGCCGACACCTACAAACATTTCAACAAACTCCGAGCCACTGACGCTATAGAAAGGCACACCGGCTTCACCGGCAACCGCACGCGAGATCAGCGTTTTACCGGTGCCGGGTGCGCCAACCAGCAACACACCTTTGGGAGTACGCGCCCCCATACTCGCAAAACGTTCCGGGTGCTTGAGATACTCTACAATCTCTTGTAGCTCAATCTTGGCCTCATCCACCCCCGCAACATCCTTAAATAGGACCGCCGGATGCGATTCGTTGAAGCGCTTCGCCTTCGAGCGCGAGAAAGAAACGGCCTGCCCACCAGCACCACCACGCCGGATAAAGAGGAACATGCCGCCCAGAATGAGCAGAATGAACATTAAATCCGCCACACCCTGCGTCCATTGCCCGTTTTGCCCGTCATCAATCGTCACAGTAACACCATCGTGACGAAACGTATTCACCAGCGACTCACTGCTATCTCTTACCGCGTGATACAGCTTACCGTTTTTGGCCGTCACCGTCACATCATTTCCACTAATAATTACGGATTTGAGTTGATGGTTATCGGCCATATTCAGCACAGTGCTGATCGGCTCTTCCTGCACCACAGGGCCAGGATTGGTGATACGGATGATCGCTAGCGCGGCAAGGCTCAGAGCGACGATTACCAGGAGAGCGGGAATGCCATAACGAATAAAACGTTGACGCTTGCTAACTACTTTTCGGATGGAACTACGTGAATTAGTATCGGGTGTCCGTCGATTATCCTTTGGAGGAATTTCCATGAGCTGCCGTTAGACCCTTCTAAAACATCGTAAGCTAAACACTTCTACACTACTTATTATGTGTCAACCTGTCTTCTTGCATATGACTTAGCCTCAAGGCTATATCCTGAGTTAGTATAGCGTACCTTTAGCCGTTGTGCAAGGTGAGAACGCGCTAAGAAAGATTAGAATTCTGAGAGATGGGAAAAATTGACCGGTCAGCAAAGTGATATTTCAAGCAAGGGCGACTCTTGCGCTCGCCCTATCATGCCTGTAATACATTCCACACCTGTCGTATAGGGGAAGGACAATCATCGTGGTTGTTCTGCTTGAGATGTCATTTCTGGTACCTATATGCTATTATTATAGAAGAATCAGCCACCGGGAGAACTCGTTTTTTCCATCTTACGAACAGGGTTGTTCGGAATTTTTGATCGTTGCAGAGGAAGACAGAGATGCAGAAGCAGATCATCCCACTAAAGCCGATAGAGCGGGTCTGGTCGCAGGCCATGCAAATCGGCATCACGACGCAGCCGTTTAGCGCTGAGAGTCGAGAGAAGGCCCCTCGCATTCGTGACGCCAAAGTTGTGAAAAGCGTCTGTCCCTACTGCGCCGTCGGATGTGGACTCAACGTCTACGTGAAAGATGGCAAAGTCATCGACATCGAAGGCAACCCCGATAGCCCGATTAATCACGGCGCACTATGTCCCAAAGGCTCCGCCACCTTCCAGTATACCGTCAATCCCAGCCGTATGACGCAGGTTCTCTACCGCGCCCCCTATAGTGACCACTGGGAGGTTAAATCGCTGGATTGGGCGATGGAGCAGATCGCGCAACGGGTCAAAAAGACCCGCGACGAAACCTTTGTGGAACGCCTGGAGGATGGTCGCACGGTCAATCACACGCTGGGCATTGCCTCACTCGGCGGGGCCACGCTGGATGTTGAAGAGAATTATTTGATGAAGAAGCTCTTCAGCGGTGGCCTGGGCGTCGTATCGATTGAAAACCAGGCCCGTATATGACACAGCTCGACCGTACCCGGTCTGGGTACATCATTCGGGCGTGGCGGTGCCACCACTTTTCCACAGGATATCGTCAATAGCGATGTGGTGCTGATTATGGGCAGCAATATGGCCGAGGCGCATCCAATCGCGTTCGGCTATGTGGTGAAAGCGAAGGAACAGGGCACGAAAGTCATTCATATTGACCCACACTACTCGCGCACCTCGGCCCTCGCCAACCTCTATGTGCCGATCCGTGCGGGCAGTGACATCGTGTTTCTCGGTGCCATCATCAACTACCTGCTGACCAATAAGGCGTATTTCGAGGAATACGTCATGAATTATACCAATATCGCCGCACTGATCCGTGAAGATTTCAAGGATACAGAGGAACTGGACGGCCTCTTCTCCGGCTTTGACGAGCAGACAGGTACCTATGCCGACCAGAGCAGTTGGGACTACCAGCGCGACGAGCAAGGCACTATTCTGACTGATCCAACATTGCAAAACCCGCACTGCGTCTACCAGATTATGCGCCGTCACTTCGCGCGCTACACGCCGGAGATGGTCGAGCAGGTCTGCGGCGTCTCGCGTGACGTGTGGATGCAGGTCGTGCAGACACTAATCGAGAACTCCGGGCGTGAACGCACAGGTGTCGTCTGCTACGCCGTCGGTTGGACGCAGCACTCGAAGGGCGTGCAGATGATTCGCTCCGCTGCTATCATGCAACTACTGCTCGGCAACATAGGACGTCCCGGTGGCGGCATTATGGCCTTGCGCGGTCACGCCTCCATCCAGGGTTCGACCGATGTGCCGACGCTCTATGACCTGCTGGGTGGCTACATGCCACAACCAAGCGCCCTGCTACCACAACAGACGCTGGCCGACTATATCGCCACAGCAGGCGAGAAGACCGGCTGGTGGTCACACTTCCCGGCCTATATCATCAGCCTGCTCAAAGCCTGGTACGGCGACGCTGCCCAGCCGGAGAACGATTATGGCTACAACTGGATTCCTAAAATTATCGGCGACCACTCGCACCTGATGACTACCTATGCCATGCTGGATGGTAAGGTCAAGGGTTACTTCCTCTTCGGGCAGAATCCGGCGGCAGGCAGTACCGACGCGCGTTTACAGCGCAAGGCGCTGGAGCAGCTCGACTGGATGGTCGTGCTCGATCTGTACGAGGTTGAGTCCGCCTCCTTCTGGTATAAGGGAACAGAACCGGTTGATCCCACAAAGATCAAGACAGAGGTCTTCCTGTTGCCAGCCGCCGCCTCGACGGAGAAAGAGGGCAGCTTCACCAATACTCAGCGTATGCTCCAATGGCGTGATAAAGCCGTTGACCCACCCGGCGATGCACGCTCCGATCTGTGGTTCGTCTATCATCTCGGCAAACGCCTCAAAGCGCTCTATGCCGATAGCACCGACCCCAAAGACCGCCCGATCCAGGCGCTCACGTGGGACTACGAGCGCGCGGAGCCAGAACCCGGCTCACGCATCACTGACGAGCCGGATATCCACCTGGTACTGAAAGAAGAGAACGGCTACTACCTGCGCAGTAGCGACGATCCACAACGCACCTACACGCTGCGTGACGCGCCCCACGTATCGGGCTTCCCGGCGCTCAAAGACGACGGTAGCACCGCCTGCGGCTCGTGGATTTACAGCGGCGTCTATCCTGAGCCGGGCAATAATCGCGCCGCCTCGCGCGACCCGCAGGGCTATACCTTCCAGAACTGGGGCTTCGCATGGCCTGCCAACCGACGCATCCTCTATAATCGCGCTTCCGCCGACCCGCAAGGCCGCCCCTGGTCGGAGCGCAAGAAGTACGTCTGGTGGGACGAGGAGCAGAAGAAGTGGACAGGCTTCGATGTGCCCGACTTCCCCGTGACAAAGCCGCCCGATTATCGACCCCCGGCAGGCGCGAGAGGCATGGATGCTATTGGCGGAAGCGATCCCTTCATTATGAAACCGGATGGCAAGGGCTGGCTCTTTGCGCCAAAAGGGTTGAAAGATGGCCCACTACCCACACACTACGAGTCCGCCGAGTCGCCGGTACACAACCTGCTCTATCATCAGCAGAGTAATCCGGTGGCGAAGTATAATCGAGGCCGCCCGCACAACCAGTTAGCCCCGGTGGGGGATGAACACTATCCCATCCTCGCCACGACCTATCGCCTGACCGAGCATCACGTCAGCGGCCCGATGACGCGCTGGCTGCCCTGGCTCAACGCGCTGCAACCCGCGATGTTTGCTGAACTCAGCCCGGAACTGGCGGCGGAACGCGGCATCAAAAACGGCGGTTGGCTTGTCATCAGCACTCCGCGTGGCGAGATTGAGGCACGCGCGCTGGTCACACGGCGCATGCGTCCGCTCAACGTGGCCGGACGCACTGTGCATCAGATCGGTTTGCCTTTCCACTGGGGCTTCCAGGGCAAGAGTACAGGCGGCATCACCAATGATCTGGCCCATATGGTGCTGGAGCCTAACGTCAGCATCGAGGAAGCAAAGGCATTTACCTGCAATGTGCGGCCTGGCCGCTTGCATGAAGGAGCGTAGCGATGGCGGTTGTCGAAAATACACAGCAATCTCTGGGGTCTCGCTTTGCCGAGACCCCCGTCCAGACCAGTCTGGAACTACTCGGCGAGATGCTTAAGCCCTTCCGCAAAGAAGAGCCGCCGCCCCCTCAGCCCGCTATGGGCTTCTTCACCGATACCAGCATCTGTATCGGCTGCAAAGCCTGCGAAGTAGCCTGCAAACAATGGAACCAGTTGCCCGCGACCACACCATTCTGGAGCGGCACGAGCTATGACAATACGCGCGGCCTCGGCGCAACCACCTGGCGACACGTACAGTTCATCGAACAGATCGGACGAGGCCCGTCCGCTCCTGCCACTTCACCCGCACCAGACGGGCAGCGACCCAATCTGCCGCTGCTCGACAGACAGATTAAAGAAGCGCAGAGCAATGGTACCATTCCACAGACTCCGCCCGGTACGGCGCTGCCTTTCTTTAACAGCGAACGCTGGCTAATGAGCAGCGACGTCTGCAAACACTGTGTCAACGCCCCCTGCCACGAGGCCTGCCCGACGGGCGCGATTATCCGCACCGAATTTGATACGGTATATGTGCAGCAAGATATTTGCAACGGCTGCGGCTACTGCACCCTGGCCTGTCCCTTCGGCGTTATTGCACGCGATGACGAGGGAGACCGCCTCGCCCACAAGTGTACCCTCTGTTATGATCGTTTGAAGGATGGATTGGAACCGGCTTGCGCCAAAGCCTGCCCCACCAAATCGATTCAGTTCGGTGAGGTTGAGGTGCTAAAAGAGCGGGCACGCGCGCGCGTCGGCGAACTGCACGCGCGCGGCGTCAGCGAGGCACGACTATACGGTGTGGACGACAATATTCTTGACGGCGGCCTGAACTCGTTCTTCCTGCTGCTCGACCGTCCAGAAGTGTACAATCTGCCGGAGAATCCGCCGCGCCCATCATTGAATGTCGCGCCCGCCTCTTTCTGGACGGTCGTGGCAGCGTCATTGCTGGGCCTCATAGGCATCATTCTCTTCAGGAAAGAATAGAGGTGGTATTATGCAAATGCCGCACATAGCTGGCAAACGCGCTGGCGAATGGTTGTCGCCACTCTTCACTGCCATCAGCACTGCTCCCAGCACACAAGACACATTTGAGCAGCTTGCCAGGCTGACTACGGGCTACACACCCAACCCGGAACAAGAGCAGCAGGAGCCAGGCTACTACGATTACCCGGTCCTTAAAAAGCCGTTCTGGGACTGGGAGATTATCTGGTACTTCTTCATGGGCGGCCTGGCTGCCGGTTGCTATATCATTGCCACCATCGCCGCTCTCTTCGGCTCCGAACAGGATCGCGTAGTACGGCGCACCGGCTATTACCTCTCATTGCTAGCATTGCTACCCTGTCCAGCGTTGCTCATCAAAGACCTGGGGCGGCCCGAACGCTTCTTGAACATGCTACGCATCTACAAGTTTCGTTCACCGATGTCAGTGGGCGTCTGGGGCCTGCTGTCATTTTCCCTGTTCAGTGGCCTCACCGCCGTCATCCAGGCCGCGCGCGATGGCCTGCTTGGACGCTGGTGGGGCGCACGCCTGCTTGCCAGCCTGCCTCAAAAGCTACTGGCTATCCCAGGCGGTTTCGCCAGCGCCTTCCTGGGCGGCTACACGGGCGTGCTGCTAACGGCCACCAGTATCCCGCTCTGGTCACGCAGCAAGCTTTTAGGTGGCATCTTCATCACGTCAGCAGTCTCCACCAGCAGTGCGCTGATCTCGCTCGTGCTACGTCTTGTTGGTGCGCCTGCGAAGACGTTGCACAAACTGGAACGCCTGGAGTGGGTCGCTATGCTGGTTGAAATGGTGGGATTGCTCGCCTTTCTGCGCCAATCCGGGCGAGCGGCACGCCCCCTGGTTGGTACCGGCCCTAATGAGCATGGCCATACGTTCTGGCGCTTCATGTTCGGCGGCGGCCTGGTGTTGCCCTGGCTCCTGCAAACCAGCGCGCTGCTCGGTCGCAAGAATAAAAAGAACACAACGGGGGGCCTGCTCATCTCGCTACTGGTGCTGGTCGGTGGCTACTTTCTGCGCTACTGCATCATCAAGGCAGGTCACTCATCAAGTAAGGATGCTCGCACGACACTGTGGAACGCCAGAAAGTAAGCACAAAATAATGATCTAGCCAGCCAGAGCGAGCAAACCAGCAGGGCGAGGCCTTACTGGCTACCCTCCCCTTGCATTTCTGGGAAATGTGTTGGGAAATTTCCCGGATTTTGGGAATAAAAAAACGGGGTATGTTGTTTCTCCTGGTGGAAAGAGAAAAAGGGATGCTACCCCACGAAGGGTAGCACCGGTGAGAGTGACTCACCGGCAGTTTCACGATGAACTGAAGTTCTCAAGGAGGTGAGGTGTTATGGCAAACATCACACGCTTTGATCCATTCCGCGAGATGCTCAGTTTACGTGAGGCTGTCAATCAGCTCTTTGAGCAGAGCTTCGTCCAACCAACAAGCCTGCTCCGCTCATCAGTGATGAGCGTGCCAATGGATGTGTATGAAACCGAGCAGGGCTATCAGATAAAGGCTCTCCTGCCCGGTGTCAATGCCGACGATATCGAATTGACCGCACGGCAGAACACACTGACCCTGAAAGGCCAGTTCCCCGCCACGGTCGAGTCCGAGAAGTCGGTCAACTGGCTGATCCATGAGATTGGCTCGGTCGCGTTTGAGCGAAGTATCACCTTCGACAAACCGATAGATGCCGATCACATCACGACGGAGTACAGCCAGGGCGTGCTGAGCATCTTCGTACCGATTAGCGAGGCTGGTCGTCCGAAACGCATCAGCGTGAAGACAGCCTCTCCCAAAGAGCTGGTTAGCGAGGCACACTAAGGCCGGTGCTAGAGATGACGGCACACGAGCAAAACCCTGGTGGGAGGAACTCACCGTCGGGGTTAAGAAGGCATGGCGGGTGGTGAGGCCGCCTGGAATGCAGCAGGTACTCCGCACGGTGAGGAGATCACCCCCAGGTTCCCCTTATCGATCAAATACTACAATCAACATCCAGAACAGATGAGAGCGTTCATAGAGGAATGGCTCACAGGCTGATTTTGGGTGAGCATGACACCGAGAAAGGGTGTCAGCTATTTTCTCTCACTGTATTATCATTGTAGGAACATCCCTCGCTGGTGTCCTGGACACGGGCACCTTATCTTTTTGTGAAATATCCTCTTGTTCATGCGTATGTTATGTGTACTAACGCATAGGCGCGGTCAAACTTTCCATGAGGCTTGACAGCTAACCTGCTAACGGGGTAGAGTCATTAGTACAAGTTGTTTCTACATGGAGCTATATCTGTTGTGTGCTATCTGCCTGCCGGTAACAACTTGTTCACCCCAAATGGCACATAATGTGCGTTATAGGGAGGATCATTCATGGTAAACTCATCTATTCGTCGGCTAGTAAAGTTGTCCCGCCAACAGCAACTCAGACCCCTGCTTCCCCTGGTTTCCGTCCTGTTAGTCTTGCTGCTTGTCGCCTGTGGCGGCGGAAGTAGCACCAATCAAACATCCAGCACAACGGTCAAAAAGGGGGGCAACATCGTTGTAGGGCTTGACTCGGATGTTGTCACCCTCGACCCGCTCAACTCATCTGCACTGGTAGACCGCGAGGTGATGCTCAATATTTACGATACGCTGGTCAAGGTCAATGCCCAGAACGAGATTGAACCCGACCTGGCGACTTCCTGGCAGTACAAATCACCGACACAACTGGTATTTACGCTGCGCACCGATGTGAAATTTCAAGATGGCACGCCCTTCAACGCTGACGCCGTCGTCTTTAACATCAATCGTATTCTCACCACGCCCTCATCACCACGCTATAGCGAGATATCAGATGTCCAATCGGTCACAGCGATAGACTCCTCGCACGTCCAGTTTAATCTTAAGGCCCCTTTCTCGCCGCTACTGGCCGCACTCACCGACCGCGCGGGCATGATACTTTCACCAACCGCTGTGCAGAAGTTGGGAACCAATCTGGCAAACGCTCCAACGAACGCGGGCAGCGGGCCGTTCGAGTTTGTGGATTGGGTCAAAGGCGACCATCTCACTATTCAGCGCAACCCGCATTACTGGCAGAAGGATAGCCAGGGCAACCAGCTTCCCTACCTGCAAAGCATCCGCTATCGTCCGATTACCAACGGCAGCGTCATGTTCTCCAATCTGGAAACCGGTAACATCAATGTCGCTGAGGACATTGACCCGACCGACGTAGCATCGGCGCAATCCAATTCCAGTCTGATCTACAAGCAAATCCCCGGCCTCAGCTTCTATGGCTTCATGCTGAATGTGAAAGCGGCACCGCTCGACAACGTACATGTGCGACGCGCCATCGAATGGGCCGTCAATCGGCAGGAGATAGTGACGAGCGTCCTCAAGAACGTGGGCGTCGTTGCGCAAGGCCCGATCTCCCCCAGTAGTTGGGCCTATGACAGCAGTTTCGCGCCCTATAGCTATAACATCAGTCAGGCCAAAGCCGAGTTGGCCCAGGCGGGCGATGCTAAAGGCGTCACCTTCACCATGCTGATCGCCAGCGGGTCGCCGCTCAATACACAGGAGGCCCAGTTCATCCAGGCCGAGCTTCAGCCCGCCGGTATCACCATGAATATCAAGCAAGAGACATTTGCAACCCTGCTCAGCGACACCAATGCGCACAACTTCCAGGCGGCACTGCTTGGCTGGAGCGGACGCCCCGACCCCGACGGCAACATGTACTCGTGGTTCCATACCGGTGGTGGCTTCAATAACATGCAGTACTCCAATCCGCAGGTTGATAAACTGCTGGAAGACGCGCGCACCAGCACCGATCAGTCGCAACGCACAACTGACTACCAGCAAGCAGAGAAACTGATCCTGCAAGACGCGCCCTACGTGTTTATCAACCACGGCGTAAGCGTGCAGGCCACGACCAGTAACATTAAAAACTTCACCATCTTGCCCACCAGCATTATGGAGTTCTTGAACGTGTATGTCGGCTCATAAACCCTGACATCATTTCAAGTGGGGGTGCAGAGAGTAGCAAGTACCCAGGACAACCGCATCCAGGGCGACCGTAAAGGTCGTCGCTATCCTACCACGATGCTGTTCATGCCTGTCGTTCAGGATAGAGGCGACCTTTACGGTCGCCCTACCTGATCGCTTGCCTTGCACCTCTCATGATGGAGGAGAACAAGCTATGGCTCGCTACATCGTGCGGCGTGTCCTATTCATTATCCCTGTTGCACTGCTTGTCAGTTTTATCACCTTTATGATTATCCATCTCGTGCCAGGCGATCCGGCACGTGTTTTATTAGGTGAATATGCTACGCCCCAGACTGTCGCAGCACTCAGGCAGCAACTAGGGCTGGACAAACCTTTGCTTGTACAATTCGCATTGTGGTTCTGGCAGGTGCTGCATGGCAATCTGGGCCAATCGATCCAGCTTCAGCAACCGGTCTTGCAGGCCATCGAGCAGCGTCTGCCCGTCACCGCCGAACTCGGTGTTGCCGCCCTGCTCTTCTCGCTCATCCTGGCCCTGCCACTGGGCGTCTACGCGGCGACACATCGCAATAGCTGGGTAGACGCGCTGGTCAACGTCTTCAGCCTGATCGCCACCGCGATCCCCAGTTTCGTGCTGGGCCTGGTCTTCATCCTGGTGCTGGCCGTTGCCGTGCGTATTTTTCCCCCCGGCGGCTATGCTTCATTTGAGAACAATCCGCTAGCCAACCTGCGCGATCTCATTCTGCCAATGGTAACGCTAGGCACCGGCGCAGTTGCGGTCAACATGCGCCAGATTCGCGCCAACATGATTGAGGTATTGAGCCAGGAATACATCAGTGCGGCCAGAGCTAAAGGTCTTCCAGAGTGGCGCGTCAACTACGTGCATGCCTTGCGTAACGCCATATTACCATTGCTCACTATCGTTGGCCTGCAAGTCGGCGCGATTCTGGCAGGTGCATTTGTCGTTGAGACGATCTTTCTATGGCCTGGTATCGGCCAGCTTGCCGTGCAGAGCATTCTTGCTAAAGACTATCCGGTTGTGCAGGGCGTTGTCTTGCTTTCCGCGCTCTCTTATATGATCGCTAATTTGCTTGTTGATGTAGGCTATATGCTGCTTGATCCACGCATTCGTCTTGACAAATAGATGATCTTTAACAGCAAAACGATATGGAGTAAATATGGCAATCACTGATTTCAGCCAGGAACCGCAGGAGACAGCACTGGAGCTTGGCGCGAGCAGCACACAATGGTATAAACAGATCATCCAGGCGTTCCGCAGCGACGCTCGTCTGTGGTTTGGTATTGTCTTGTTGATCTTTATTCTCGCCGCTATTTTCGCCCCTTTCGTCAGCCCATATCCACCGCTGCTCTATCACCCATCTATTGCGACGCAGCCGCCCAGTCTGGCCCATCCGCTCGGCACCGACGCACTGGGACGCGACCAGCTTAGCCGGGTGATCTATGGCACGCGCATCTCGCTCTCCGTAGGAATCGCCACCGTGCTGCTGGGCGGTCTGTGCGGCACCCTGCTCGGCGTGATTGCGGCCTACGCACAGGGGTGGGTTGACCAGATCATCACCATGGTTGTCGATGCACTGCTCTCCTTCCCCTCGTTGATCCTGGCGCTGGCCATCGCCGCCGCGCTCGGCTCCGGCCTTATCAATGTGATTATCGCGCTGGCGGTGGTGCGTGTGCCGATCTATGCCCGTATCGCGCGTGGGCAAACCTTGCAAGTAGCGGCACAGGATTATATCAGCGCCGCCGTTGTCAGCGGCACACATCCAAGCAAAATCGTCCTGCGCCACATTTTGCCTAACATTTTCAGCCCATTGCTCGTACAGGCCACCATCTCCATCTCGCTGGCTATTCTCGACGAAGCCGTCCTCAGCTTCCTCGGCCTGGGCGTGCAGCCGCCAACACCCGAATGGGGTTCGATGATTAGCGACGCGCAGACCTACCTGACCAGCGATCCCTGGATGATGCTCGGCCCGGCCCTTGCACTCGTGCTGGTCGTCCTCAGCCTCAATCTGCTCGGCGATGTGCTGCGTGACCGCCTCGACCCCAGGGACATGACGCGGCTGGCCGCTCCTTCACAAGAGTGAACTGTGACGGCTGAAACACACGGATAGATGATACAATAAAGGGTGACAACCCACAGTCAATGTCAGACTAGTACGGTGCTGATACGCACCGACACAGTGTTGTGTTTTCGCGGAAGGAGCTTTTTATGACAACTACTATGAGTAGCGCCATCGCGCACGCCCATATTCCTTTTTCTAATGAACCACTCACCGACTTCAGCAAAGAAGAGAACAAGCAGGCACAGTTTAAAGCGCTGGAGCAGGTGAAAAACGAGCTAGGACGCAATTACCCACTGATCATCGACGGACAAAAGATCGAGAGCAAGGACACCTTCGCCTCGGTCAATCCGGCGCAACCTGACCAGGTGATCGGCTATTTTGCGCGCGCCACCATTGAGCAGGCTCAGCAGGCTATCCAGGCGGCCGCACGGGCCTTCGAGCGCTGGAAACGGGTCTCACCGCAAGAACGCGCAGGGTATCTCTTTGCCGCCGCCGACCTGATGCGTCAGCGCCGTTTTCATATCAATGCCTGGATGATCTACGAAACCAGTAAAAGCTGGGTGGAGGCCGATGCCGATACAGCAGAGGCCATCGATTTCCTGGAATTCTATGGACGCGAGATGCTACGCCTGGCCGAAGAGCAACCGTTGACGCGCATCCCCGACGAAGATAATCACCTGGTTTATATCCCCCTGGGCGTCGGAGCAGTGATTCCGCCCTGGAACTTCCCGTCCGCCATCATGGTCGGCATGACCAGCGCATCGTTCGTGGCGGGCAACACAGTTGTCCTCAAACCGGCCAGCACGGCACCGGCCATCGCCTGGCAGTTTATGCAGATACTGGAAGACATTGGCCTACCGGCGGGCGTCGTCAACTACCTGACCGGCTCCGGCTCCGTCGTCGGCGATGCCCTGGTAGAGAATCCACAGACGCGCTTCATCGCCTTCACCGGCTCCCGCGATGTGGGCCTGCATATCAACGAAGAGGCGGCCAAAGCTCGCCCCGGCCAGAAATGGATTAAACGCACCATCCTGGAAATGGGCGGCAAGGACGCGGTCGTGGTCGATGAAACAGCCGACCTGGAGGCAGCCGCGACCGGCATCGTGACCTCGGCCTTCGGCTTCCAGGGCCAGAAATGTTCCGCCGGTTCGCGTGCCATCATCGTTGAGCAAGTCTACGATGAGGTCGTGCAGAAGGTAGTTGAGAAGGCTAAAACGCTCACAGTGGGCGACGTGACACAGCCGACGACCTACATGGGTGCGGTCATTGACCAGAACGCCATGCAGAAGATACTGGATTATATCGAGATCGGCAAGAAAGAGGGACGCCTGCTGCTCGGCGGCGGTCATCACGGGCCGGGCTACTTCATCGAGCCAACCATCTTCGCTGATGTCGCGCCCGACGCCCGCATCGCGCAGGAAGAAATTTTCGGTCCGGTGCTAGCAATCATCAAGGCCAGGGACTTCGATGACGCGCTCAACATTGCCAACAGCACCGAGTATGGCCTGACCGGCTCACTCTACTCGCGCGACCCGCAACGCATTCAGAAAGCCAAGGAGGACTTCTTCGTTGGCAACCTGTACTTCAATCGCAAATGTACCGGTGCGCTCGTCGGTGTCCATCCATTTGGCGGCTTCAACATGTCCGGCACAGACTCGAAGGCCGGTGGCCGAGACTACCTGCTGCTCTTCACACAGGCCAAAGTTATGTCGGAAAAAAGATAAACAGCACAGCAAAAACGGGGTGTGGGTGGTGCGTGCCACGTACATCCCGTCTTCGCTGTGCTTAACACAAACTACTGACACAAAATCATGCATGTAATAGGCGGGACAAGCACGCTTTCTGTAGCTTGACCAAGCGACTCCTCACCGACGCGCCCTTGCGTGGCAACAATCGTCCATTCACCGGTAGGCAGCGTGAAAGCAACCTCGGAGCGCGTGGGATTGTAGATCACGATGATGTATTGCCAGTTGTCGCCGTTGGCATGTTCATGTAACTCAAAAGCGACCGTGTTAGGGGGACTACCAAGAAACGATAGGTGCTGTTTGATCGCTTCAGCGCTGGGCAGACGGAAGGCCGGGTGCTTGCGTCGCAACTGCACGAGACCGGCATAATACGCAAAGACCTCACGGTATTGTGCCTTACGTATCCAATCAAGCTGGTTGATGAAATCGCCCGCGTTGTAGCTATTGTTGTTGCCCTGTTTGGTGCGCAGGAACTCATCACCGCCCTGAATGAATGGAATACCCTGCGAGGTCAGCAACACGGCATAGGCCAGTTCGTCCATTTTAATGCGGTCTTCTTCGCTATCACCCGCGTTGCTCAGTGAGATTTTATCCCACAGTGTATAGTTGTCGTGGCAGGAGACATAATTGATCGTCTCGGCGGGTGAAGCGGTAAACTCATTGATACTGCCTTCGACACAACGTCTGATGGCATCGACCTGGCCCTCAGCACCAGTTGCGAAGCCGCGCGCCCCGGCATCGAAGACGGAGCCACACAGCGCATTGCGAATCGTGTCATTGAAGACACCCACGCCCAGACCGCGTTGACTACCTTTCATCAGCAGTTGGTCTCCGGGCAACGCGGAGCCACCACCTGTCCATGGCTCACCATAGATCAGCGCCGATGGATTGAGCGCGTGCAGGTCCTGCGCAACCTTCCGCATCGTCTCGATACCGAGTAGCGCCATCAGATCAAAGCGGAAGCCGTCGATATGGTACTCGCGCATCCAGTATTGCAGCGAATCGCGCACAAATTTCTGCACCATCGGTCGCTCGGTCGCCAATTCATTGCCTACACCGGAGCCGTTGGTATAGTAGCCTTCGTAGTTAGTGCGATAGTAGTATTGGGGTACCAGACGGTCAAAATCCGAGTCGCGCACAGCGAAGGTGTGATTATAAACAACATCCATAATGACGCCGATACCAGCCGCGTGCAGGCTCTGCACCAGTTGTTTAAACTCGCTGATACGTGCAGTGCCATGCGGCGTGGTGGCATAGGCCCCCTCCGGCACGTTGTAATTGCGCGGGTCATAGCCCCAGTTATACTGATCGACGGCATACTCATCAATGCTGGCAAATTCTTCTACCGGCAACAGTTGCACATGGGTGATGCCCAGTTCGCGCAAGCTATCAACGCCCGTGGTCACATCTTCCGGCCCGCGCGTGCCCTGCTCGGTAAAAGCCAGGTACTGGCCCTTATGCTCCATACCGGAGTTCTCGGCTATCGAGAAATCGCGCACATGCACCTCATAGATGATGGCATCGACCGGTTGGGTAAGGCTCACAAAGCTATCCTGTTCCCAGTTGGGAGGATTGGTTGTGTTCAGGTCTATAATCATGCCGCGTGTGGCATTGATTGCCAGCGCGCGCGCATAGGGGTCAACCGCCGTTTGTGTAACGCCCTGCACTGTCACCAGGTAAAGGTAGTACCAGTTTAGCAGATCGCCCGTGACCTGCACGTACCAGGTTCCATTATCGCTACGCTGCATTTCTATCAGTTTTGTCAGTGGCCCGCTCTCACTCCTGTACAGCAGCACGCTCATATCAGAAGCGGTTGGTGCCCAGACGCGAAAAGCGGTTGCGGTCGGCGTATAGCTTGCCCCCAGATCATCGCCATGATAGACATAGAGATCATCATTCAACACGTTGCGCGGAATGACGACTGTACTACCATGTTCATGCACGTCGATCTCCAGCACATGCGTCACATCGGGAGCCACTTCCAACACCACAGCAATGAGACTGGAAGGGGTTGGCCCAAAGGGGGCAACCTCTGCGACGGCAATAGTGCCCTCCACCGTTCGATCAATAACAGAAACCTGGGATACGTCGAGTTGCTGACTAAACGTGCTAGAAAACTGCACAATAATCGTTCTGGACTCTTCCAGATACGCATGTGTCACACGGGGTTGTTTCAATATATTACTCATAATCTGTATGTGCTATCTTTGTCCTCTCCGGTACACCGTCTCCAGTGTACCCTCATACCCCAAACACTCACCCACCCGAAACTACCATAACATGAAACACTCAAATAAGCAAGAAAAATTCACCCGGTACTAATACAGAACCGTGATGTAACGAGTAGGGGCGTGATTCATCACGCCCTGCTCGCCTATCGAGCGCCGCATTCGGTTCCGGGCGGGCCGCGTTCGGTTCCGGGCGGGCCGCGTTCGGTTCCGGGCGTGATGAATCACGCCCCTACGGGATGAGGCCGGTTCCGGTTTCGGGGCAAAAATTTCTTCATCACGCTCTGGGTGCGCTTCGACGGGCTATCGGGGCGTGATTCATCACGCCCCTACGAGATGAGGCCGGTGCCGGTTTCGGGGCAAAAATTTCTTCATCACATCTTGCTCGCCCATCGAGCACCGCATTCGGTTCCGGGCGGGCCGCGTTCCGGGCGTGATGAATCACGCCCCTACGGGATGAGGCCGGTGCCGGGTTCGGAGAAAAATTTCTTCACCACGCCCTGGGTGCGCTTCGACGGGCTATCGGGGCGTGATTCATCACGCCCCTACGGGATGAGGCCGGTACCGGTTTCGGGCAAAAATTTCTTCACCACATCTTGCTCACCCGTCGAGCCGCGAGCAGGGCGTCATGATGAATTTTCACCAGCGACATCAGCACTCTCGTAGGGGCGTGATGAATCACGCCCTACTCGCCCATCGAGCGCCGCACTCGGTTCCGGGGGGGCCGCGTTCCGGGCGGGCGCGTTCCGGGCGTGATGAATCACGCCCCTACGGGATGAGGCCGGTGCCGGTTTCGGAGAAAAATTTCTTCATCACGCTCTGCTTGCCCGTCGAGCCGCGAGCAGGGCGTCATGATGAATTTTCACCCGTAGGGGCGTGATGAATCACGCCCCTACGAGATGAGGCCGGTGCCGGTTTCGGGCAAAAATTTCTTCACCACGCTCTGCTCGCCCGTCGAGCGCCGCATTCGGTTCCGGGCAGCGCGTTCCGGGCGTGATGGATCACGCCTCCACATCAACATTAGCATCAGACCATAGCACCTTGGCTAGCAATTATCGTAGAATGATTATAGCTGACGTTTGTTTGATTCTAGAGAGCTTTTTCATCTCATTGTTCTATAAAAGGAGTTTGGTTTGACCGCCGTCACACAACTGACACCTGGAACCTGGCAAATATCGCTGCCTTTCCAGGGCGAAGAAGGTATTATCGGCTCATATCTGCTGGTCGGCAACAACGAAGTTGCACTTGTCGATCCAGGCCCCACCAGTATGATGTCCGCCTTGCTCGAAGCTATCCGCATGGCGGGTTTTCAGCCGCAAGAGGTGACTCACATCCTGGCAACGCACATTCATCTCGATCACGCGGGCGCAGCAGGGTCACTGCTGGCGTATATGCCAGCCGCCAGCGTCTTCGTGCATAGCAAGGGCGCACCGCATCTGCTAGATACCAGCAAAGTGGTTGCCAGCGCGTCACGCATTTACGGCGACAGGATGAATGAACTGTGGGGACCAATCGAGCCGGTGCCGATGGAACGTCTGAAGGTCATCGAGGGCGGCAGCACGCTCAACGTCGCCGGTCGCCGTCTGGAGATTCACTACACGCCCGGTCATGCCGTGCATCACATTATCTTTTTCGACACACATTCCGGCGAGCTGTTCGCAGGAGATGTCGCCGGAGTGCGCTTGCAAGATATCGATTATGTGCGCCCACCAACGCCGCCACCCGATCTCGATCTTGAGGAGTGGTCTGCCAGCATCGATCTGCTGCACCGTTTGCGGCCCGATGTACTCTATCTTGCCCACTTTGGCCCATCGCACAACCCGGAACAACACCTGACGCACCTGCGCGAGCGGCTCTTCACCTGGGGCGATCTCATTCTCAACGCTATGCGTGAGGGCAAGAACGAAACCGAGATTCTCATGCTCTTCAAGGCTCAGACCGAGCCGGAGCTTCAGCGCTTCAGTAATGACCCCCACATACTGCAACGCTACGACATTGCAACAAACTATCTGATGACTGTGCAGGGCTATCTGCGCTACTGGCGCAAAAAGCACCCGGAACGCCTCTCATAAAAGAATAGACTTTATAACATACAATCTTTTATTGAGATAATATGTAATAAAAGATTGTATGTTATAAAATCTATCCTTTTATGAAGAAAGCTGGCATTCCTGCTGACATACCTCACACCAACCCACAAGCTTGCCTGCCCGCTCCTGTACATCGCGCAGACGGTGGGCACTGCGGCAGACATAGCCACGCTGGCGCGCGGGATTACCATAGACCAGCGCATACGGTGGCACATCCTTCGTCACTACCGAACCGGCACCGATCAGCGCAAACTCGCCAATAGTAATCCCGCAGACAATGACCGAACCGGCACCGATAGAGGCTCCATACTTGACCAGTGTGGGCGTGATGACCCAATCATCCGCGCCCTTGAGCCTGCCATCGGGAGTGATAGCACGGGGATGCAGATCATTCGTAAAGCAGACGTGAGGGCCAATAAATACACCGTCTTCAATCGTCGCCCCCTCAAAGAGCGAGACATTGTTCTGGATTTTCACGCGCGAACCGACACGCACATACGCGTCAATATAGACCCCCTTGCCAATATTGCACATCTCACCCACGACGGCATGTTCCCGAATATGGGCATAACGCCAGATGCGTGTACCCGCGCCAATCTGCGCGTCTGGCGCGACCTCCGCCAGTGGGTGAACATAATATGTTGGTTCCATAATCCACTTCCCTCGCAACTCGTTTTTTAACGAGAATTGGTAAAATTCTTGCGAACAATCGGCAGCCAGCGCAGACGCGAGATCAGCCCCCAGACGCCCGCCGCCTCTGCCGCCAGCACCAGCCAGTGCTGATCGACATCGGCTTCGATGCGGCGCAGTCGCCAGGGGTCTGTTTGCGGTGTATTGAAGCCATAATGGGTTGTTACCGCCCAGGCAAAACCGGCCTGGCGCACCGCTTTATAGGTCTCATCACCAATATGCTGCTCCTGCCCCACCGGATAGGCAAAGGTGCGTACATCTTCGCCCAGCCGTTGCTTCAACACAGCGCGACACTCCGTAATCTCGCGTTTCCGCTCTTCTGCGTCGGAGAGATACGACAAAATTGGATGATGCATCGTATGTGCGCCAAAATATACCATGCCACTTTGCTGCATCTCATGCACCTGTTCCCAGGTCAATGGCATGAGGGGCTTCTCCTGCTCTAAAACATCCGCCGAAATCTGCAAGATGGCACGTACCTTTGTCAGAAAAGCCTCGCGCTCCGCAACGGAAGATGCATAGCGCAGGCGTGTATCAATCAAGGTAGATAAAGCTTGCCGTTCAGCAGGTTTGTCCAGGCGATACAGTGCGCCCTCAACGGTAGCTTCGCGTACCTGGGCACGTTCAACCAGACGTTTCCCCTCAAACCACCAGAAATACTCTCCACTATCAATATAGCCCGGCACCAGATAAACGGTAAAAGGTGTTCGCAACTCCTGGGCCAGGGGCAAGGCATACGTGTAATTATCCTGATAGCCGTCGTCAAAGGTCAGCACCAATGGAATGCGCCCACGCCGCCGCGACTTGCCAGTATGGGGTGCGTATAACTCCTCAAGCGCGTCTTCGATAGGAACGATGCGATAATGGCGACAGAGATAGCACAAATGCTGACGGAGATTTCCGTCAGCGGCACGATGATAATTTAAAATAATCAGTCGCTGCCCTTGCCTTGCAGTGAGCCAGCGCGCTATAGCGATGAACCCACTATAGTATAGCAAGGCCGCAAAGCTAACGAGCAGGCGCTTTCGTAGTGACATAGGAGTCCTTTCGCCACAAATCAAGTTTTTAACAAAAAGCCGACAATCCCGTAGGGACAGAGATTTATCCTGCCCTGCCTGTTGCTCGTGTCGAGCGCATGGATCAGCATTGTTCAGAATCGCTGTTGTCCACGTAAATCGCACGAGTCAGTGATTCGGGCGGGATAAATCTCCGCCTCTACGGAGTCATCATATTCTCTTGTTTATCTGGATAAACGAGATTACACTGGTCTATTCTACTGTAGATAAGATATGCAAGACGCTTCTATAAGCGAGAGCGGGCCGTCTGTCGTACAATGGCCTGTGTTACCCGACGCGCAGCGGCCTGATCGCCAATGACGAAGCGATAGAAAGGCCCAAAGAAGCGAGCAGCGGTGAAGCCAATAAAGTAGAGGCCGGGCACACTGCTTTCAAACCAGTTGGTCAGTTCAGGTGCCTTCGCATAGGTCTTTAGCGAGGCGAGCAGCGATGGATGGAGCATAGGTAGGCGTGCGATATCAGTCTGATAACCGGTGCCGAGAATCACGTGATCGACCTCTAGCGTCTTGTCGTCGGAGAGTGTCAATCTGGCCTTGCCATGTGCCTCTTCGATCTTTGTAACGCGGCAATCCTCGCGCACATCGATTTTCCCAACCACGCGATCATACAGCCAGGGAGAACCGGCGGGGCCATGGCGCGTTGCCAACAGATAGTCTCTGGTGTCGCGCGGCAAACGCTGGAAGGCATAGGGATATTTCTCCAGAAAGACGTTAAGCCAGCCGTTGCCCATACCGGCCTTCGGCGCGCGAAGCTCGCGCAGGAGCGGTGGCAAGTGGTCATGCGTGTGACGAATCCAATGGATAGGATGACGGGCCAGCAAGGTAGCCTGAGCGCCGCTCTCGTTGAGTAGCGCCGATGTCTCGATAGCCGCCTGCCCGCGACCAATAACTGCAACCTGCTTGCCCGCAAAGACACTGAGGCGAGGATGGTCTGACGAATGCGAAACCAGTTCAGCAGGCATGTGGCTGAACTCTGGTGGGCAGTAGCGATAGTATTGTAAACCGGGAGCCATCACAACGGCATTAGACCGAATGACGCGCCCATCTTCCAGCGAGACAACGAAATGTCCCTGTTTGCGCTCAATGCAGGAGACATAGGTTTCATCCAGTGTAGGGACGGCATTTTGCTGGAACCAGAGGCCATAATCAATGAAGGTTTCGAGAGGAATCGGATCCTCCCCTACGATACCTTTTTCCTGGAAATAGCGCCGGAAGCTATATTTCTGATACGGGTCTGATAGATCGGTGGCCCACCAGTAAGAGCGCAGGAGCATTCCTTCGGGCATATGGTTACGCCAGAAAAAAATGGGTTTGCCGAAGGCGGCCACTTTTAGACGCTGCGCCATGAGATGTGCTGCTGCAGAGAGTCCATATGGGCCTGCTCCAACCACAACAACGTCATAATGCTCAGTAGGTGTAGAATCCTGTATTTTTTTCACATCTAGCGATACACTCACAGAATATATCCTCCGCTAAGACTTTTTCCTCATCCGCAGGCGCAGGCGGTCAGCAAATTCCGTTGTCGCTGTCCAGGTCGGAAGAAGATCGTTCCAATCAAAGTAGTCATAATGAGCTGGTATAAAGAAAGCAGCAAAAAATTCCGCAAAGGCTCGCACCGGATGAGTAACACCCGGTCGGCCATACTGGCTAATCGTCTGAAAAGTTGTTAGCAGATCGCCCTCAAGAAAACGCATCCAGCCGCCGACACGATAGCTATCTACTCGCTCAAGGCGCTCGCCACAGGCCCACTGATAGAGTAAATAAGGAAAATCGACGCCCGCGCGCACCGCCACCTCGATAGAGGCCGAGAGACGTGGATTAATCTCCATTAAGTAGGGCTTCCCCACGCTATCGCGCCGGAACTCTACCTCCGAATAACCTTCTAATTCAATTTCTCGCACTAAACGTTCCGCCTGCGTACCGATATCATCCGGGATGGCGATGCTCTGCCGATAGACAGAGGTACCGCCCAGTGGGGGCTGCGTGCGTTTAGCCCACTGCGCGAAACGCGCATACATCTCACCATTGGCATAAATGAAATTCATGGCTTCCCGGCGACCGGAGAGAAACTGCTGGAAGAGGACGCTACCACCGTGCTGCGTCAGTTCCTCAACCGCGCGGCGGGCCTCATCGGGCGTGGTGACCAACTGGCTAATCAGACGCACACCTTGTTGCTCACCCCACAGCCATGACTCGTTGGGTTTGACAACAGCGGGCAAGCCGATATCGCGCAGGGCCTCTTTCACCTCAGCAACGTTCGTCACAATCACTCCGCGCGGCACCCCCAGGCCCAGACGTTGCGCGATCTCCAGTGTCTTATCCTTACTGACAGCGATCTCCAGCGCCTCTTCTTTGGCCAGCGCGACCCGTGCGTAGCGTTCAATTTCGGCCCGATGTTCACGCAAGACCGCCAGCGTGCCATCGGATGACGTGATTAACACACGCGCCCCGGTATTGATGAGCCACTGTTTCAAATAGGTCAAAAATGGCTCGGCATCCCGTTCGTAAGAGGGTGCCACATAAGAACGCTGACACCAGCGCGACGAGAACGTCGGCACACTGCGAGACAGCTTCATCAGGTTGGAGACTTCCAGCGCCGCCACCCGCTTACCCCGCCGCCCCAATGAGCGCACCGTCACCAGCGATTGACGCAATCTGGCATCCATCACCAGCGCATCATAGCGCTCTGTCGCACGCTCCTGCGTTATCCTTCCGGCCTCCTGCTCTTCAAGCAAATTCTGTTGTGCTTTATTATCTGCTACTGACATCTTATCCAGAGAATTTTGCACGATATTTTCTCCTCAGCCGCGATAAACCAAGCAGGCCCACCAGTTCTGCTGCCAACACCAGCCAGTGCATCTCTATATCGCCAGGAAGACGATATAAGAGATAGGGATTCGTTTGACGTGTATTTACATCTTCAAAGGTCGTCACCGCCCACTGATAGCCAGCATCCTTCACTGCCTGAATCACTGCTTCTCCTATATGCTCTGCCTTGCCGACAGGATACGCAAAAGCACGCACTGTATGTCCCAACTGCTGTTCCAATACAGACTTACACTCCGTCACCTCTTGACGGAGTTCTCGCTCATCGCGCAGATACGATAAAATAGGGTGGTGCATCGTATGGGCACCAAAGGAGACCCAGCCGCTGCGTTCCATCTCACGCACCTGTTCCCAGTTCAACGGCAGCGCCTCTCTATCCACCTGCTCCAAAGCCTCCGACGTTCCCACCGCGAGGCGCACCTGCGCTAGAAATGTCTCGCGCTCGGCCACCGATGAAGCGTGGCGCAAGTGCCTGTCAATCTCCTGCGCCAGCGCCTTCTGTTCTTCCGGTATCGATAAACGATATGTCTGCCCCTCTATCGTCACTTTCTCAGCCTGGGCATGATACGCCAGCCGCTTGCCTTCCAGCCACCAGAAACGCTCTCCGCTCTCAATATAGCCCGGTATCAGAAAGATGGTGATGGGAACACGCAATTCACGTGCCAGTGCGAAAGCGCAGCTATAGTTATCACGGTACCCATCATCGAACGTCAATACAAGCGGCATCCGCTTATCGGTCTGCTGCCGCGATGTACCATAGAATTGTTCCAGCGCCTCTTCCAGGTGCATCACGCGGTAGTATCGGCGCAAATAGCGCATCTGCTGACGTAAGTTCTCGCCCCGTGCCCGATGGTAATTGAGAATAATCAGGCGTGGGCGAAAGCGACGTATCCACCAGTGAGCCAGCGCCACGACACCCGTGTAATAAAAGCAGGCCGCCAGCACCAGCCGCACCCGTTCCCGCATGAGTTGCTCCTTCCAGCGCCCCAGGGCGACCACCAGGGTCGCCCTGCCCCCGCTACGCCCATGTGGGAGATACAACTTACGCCCGCACGCGGGCTACATGACGCGCCACCGCTGCCGCCACGCGCTCACCCGCCGCCTTCGCGCCGACAACGAAACGATACAGCGGGCCAAAGTCATGCAGAGCCGTCAGGCCGATAAAGTACAGACCCGGCACGCTGCTCTCAAACCAGTGGCTTAGCTCCGGCACACCCCTATCAGTCTTGATCTGCGCGCGCAGAGCAGGATCGATCATGTAGAGACGCTCCAGGTTTACCTCGTAGCCGGTGGCAAGCATCACATGATCGACATGGAACTGTTCGCCATTCTTGAGTGTGACATCCATCCCGCCATCGGCAACATGCATCTCCTGTATCCTCTGTCCCTCGTGCAAGAAGACTTTGCCAAGCACGCGATCTCTTAGCCAGTCCGCCGCCGCCGCGTTATAGTGATTACGAATGTACCGCTCTTTGCGCTCTTTAGGGAAGAGATAGAACATGTAGGGCAGGTACTCCAGTGCCCAGTTCTTCCAGCCAGGAGCAATACCGGAGTCGGGAGCTTTGATCTTCTCCCACAGGGAACGCTCGTGGGCACGATCCGGGGCCAGCCAGTGAATCGGACGGCGCGAGACCAGATGTACTTTAGCACCGGACTCTACCAGCAACGCGCTGTACTCAACCGCGCTCTGGCCACCACCGATAACCAGCAAGGTTTTGCCTTTAAAGGGGCTAAAATCCTTGTGGTCGAAGGAATGTGTCAGCAGTTCAGGAGGGAACCCCTTGTATTCCTCCGGCCAGTTAGCATAGTAGTACAGGCCAATCGCCATAATGACGGCCTTACTACGCACCTTGCGCCCATCTTCAAGCGTCAATAAGAATTGATTGCCCTCGCGGCTGACCGAAGAGACGTAGGTTTCATCGACCTGGGGCACTGCATTCTCCTGGAACCAGAGCGCATAGTCAATGAAACGCTCTGCTGGTACCGGATAAACCTTTTTATAGCCAAATTGTCTGAAGAAACGATCAAAGCTATATTTTTTCTGCGGATCAGAGAGATTGGTAGCCCACCAGTGAGAACGCAGGAACATCCCTTTCGGCATATGCTCGCGCCACAATTCCAGCGGTTTGCCAAAGATAGCCACTTTCAGTCCACGCCCCAGCAGTTGCGCCGCCGCCGTCAGTCCATAAGGGCCGGCACCTACCACCACGACATCATAACTGGCAATAGAGGTAGATTGTTGCAGTTGTTCTCGATCAGAGACAACACTCATGAGAAATTCCTCCTTAGATGAGATAACCTCTTTTTCATTGCTCCCCCCACCCAACTGCGCATAAAGTCACCCGTTGCGCGCAGAGCAGGCATGGGATCATTCCAATCCAGATAGTCATAATCCATTGGTCGAAAGAATGAGAGACAGAATCCCAGCACTGCCTGTGCAGGTGGGCTGACACCGGGGCGTCCACGTTGCTGGATGGCCTCTATTGTGGTCATAAGATCGCCCTTCAAATAACGCATCCATCCACCGGTACGATACTGTTCTATCTTCGTGATACGCTCACCTGCGGCCCATTGATAGAGCAGGGCCGGAAAATCCACGCCGGAGCGCACCGCTATCTCCACTGAGGCCGAGAGACGCGGGTTGATCTCCATCAGATAGGGCACACCCGCGCTATCACGCCTGAACTCAACCTCTGAGTAGCCTTCCAGGTCGATCTCGCGCACCAGCCGCTCGGATTGCTCGCCAATATCGGCGGGGATGGCAATGCTCTGGCGCAGCACCGATGTTCCTCCCAGCGGTGGCTCTGTTCGCTTTGCCCACTGGGCAAAACGTGCATATACCTCACCATTGGCATACAGCAGACTCACCGCCTCGCGTCGTCCGGTGAGAAATTGTTGAAAGAGCGTCGTGCCGCCGGTCGCAGTTAGCTCTTGCACAGCCACACGAGCTTCATGCAACGTCGTTACCAGCTTCGACATAAATCTGGCACCGTGCGATACCTGTGCGCCCACTTGTCCTTGCTGCCCCTGACCATCCCACACCCAGGACTCTATCGGCTTGACCACCGCCGGTAGGCCAATCTCGCGCACGGCTGCCGCTACCTCGTCAACGTTTGTCACTGTGACCCCGCGTGGAATATGCAATCCCAGGCGCTGCGCAATCTCTAACGTCTGCTCTTTGTTGACTGCGATGCTCATGGCCGGTTCCTTCGCCAGCGCAATACGTACCTGACGCTCCAGGCGTTCGCGGTGCTGCCGAATCAAAGCAATCGTTCCATCTGAGGAACTGAGCAAGACCCGCGCCCCCGTTTGCGCCAGTGCTTCTTCCAGTGCCGCGAGATAGGCATCAGTTCCCTCGCGCACGGGATAGACCAGGGAGCGCTGACACCAGCGCGAGCTAAAGGCGGGCACCGGGGCAGATGTCTCCAGCGCCGCTACCCGCAGCCCATAACGACCGAGCGAGCGCACCGCTACCAGCGATTGACGCAAACGCGCATCCACTACCAGCACATCACTGCTCTGACCCGATCTGGCTATGCCAGGACGTTCTCCTACGGCAACAGATACTCCTGTATCATACTGCTCCGATAGTGCTGCTTCAGAAACACCTGCATGTGAGTTGCCAGGATTGCCTGAGTTGCTAACCACACTTTACCTCTTCCAGATACATTTAATCCTGATATGATACCCGTCAGACACCTTTTTATGAGTATCAGACCATTGTTGCTCTAAACTAAACAGTATCGCCTTTACCAATAACTGCCTTCCAGAGCGGGGAGAACAGTCCCCAGATGCCGGAGACCTCGGCCGCCATTACCAGCCAGTGCCGTGTTACATCGCCCAAGACGCGCCGCATACGATAAGGGTCGCTCTCCGGCGTATTGATGCCATTCACCGTTGTGACCGCCCAGCGATAGCCTGCATCCTGCACCGCCTTCACTGCCTCATCACCGATATGTTCAAATCTGCCGATGGGGTACGCGAAGGTGTAGACCGGGTGTCCCAGTTGCTGCTCCAGCACCGCGCGGCACACGCCGACCTCGTGTTCCAGTTCGTGCACGTCTTTTAGGTAGGCCAGTACAGGGTGATGCATGGTATGGGCACCAAAGGAGACCCAACCACTCTGCTCCATCTCATGCACCTCACGCCATGTGAAAGGGCGATCCCCCTGCTCTTCTGGCAACACCGTTGCCGGAACAGCGAGCCGCGCGCGCATCTCTTGTAAAAAAGCCTCTCGTTCGGCTACCGATGGCGCGTGGCGCAAACGCTCATCAATCTTATGGGCCAACTGCTCGGCATCATGGTTGTCTTTCAATACATAATGTTTGCCATCGAGTTCGACCGCCGCCACTGTCGCACGCCGCACCAGGCGGTGTCCCTCCCCCCACCAGAAATAGTCGCCGCTCTCCGTATAGCCCGGCACCAGGAAGATGGTAATCGGCGCGCGCAATTTCTTAGCAATAGGAAAGGCATGGGTATAATTATCGTAGTAACCATCATCAAATGTCAGGACGAGCGGGGTACGAGTATCGGCTTTGCGCTCCCGCCCTGGAGCGTAGAGTTCCTGCAATGCCTCTTCGAGAGGCAACATGCGGTAATGACGGCGCAGATAGTGCATATGGCGATAGAGATCGCCGCCGCTCGCGCGATGATAGTTAAGAATAATCAGCTTCGGTCCCTGGCGTCTCATAACCCAGCGAGACAGCGCTACCAACCCGCTATAGTAGAGACAGGCAGCCACAATGATACCTAACCGCTTGCGCACGTTGCCTCCTTTCTATCCTTTTTCAGATCCTTATGATTAACCCGCAAATACAGTCTCCCCTAACGATAGCATGAGCATGTAGCAAATTGATGTTTATCGAGGTGGAGAATCAGTAAAGTCTTTGCCTCTGGTGTAAAGAAATTCACTCACCGCGCCATTGAGGGGTGGGTAGAGATATCTACCTGCATCAATCTTTCTCAACGTCATCTCAACATTGATAACAACCATGTTCCCACACAGCAAGATGTATTGTATCAGGAGAGGCTGTGAGAGAGACACCTTTTTGTACTATTGGACTACGGTTACTATTTCTCACAGGCTGAGCAGGTAGTAATCTTAATTGATAAGTAAAATATCGTACAGCGCTACTATTTTTATGTTCGTTAAGGATGGGATAGGAAATGCGTAATCCGCTTACTCGCTATATGCTTCTTGTTAGACGATGGGCCTGGCTGGTTATTCTTGGGATGCTGCTGTGTGGGGGGGGAACTTACATAGTCACGAAACTTATGCACCCTGTTTACCAGGCAGAAGCGACATTGATTGTTACTTTTAATACTTCTCCATCAGGATATGACAATACTTCTGCTTCTCTTGAGGCGCTACCAACCTATGGACAGCTTGTCACCAGCCCTCAGGTGCTGCAACCGGTGGTAGCCCAGCATCCGGGCCTGACCCTTAAAGGGCTAATGGCAATGGTGAGCGTCAAGCCGCAGTCAAATACGCAGCTCATTGCCGTAGACGTGAATAATACGAACCCCGCGCTGGCGGCTCAACTGGCGAACCAGATCGGCCAAAGTTTCGCGCAATTTGCCAACGCACAGATGTCCGCGACAGTAAAAGTGCTGCCCGCGCTCACGCCAACCACGCCGATCCAGCCCAAACCATCGCAGGATGCGCTGCTTGGGGCCGCCGCCGGGCTTGGTATCGCGCTGGGATTGATCGTCGCCTTTGAATGGATCGATGATCGCATGGAGAACCCGGATGAGGTGCCGGAGCTACTCAATTTCGACCTGCTGACGGTCATTCCTGAACTCTCGCGCAAAGAACGCTTGAAGAACGCGGAAGAGATTCCGCCGCTGGCTGAATCCTGCCGTATCCTGTGCGCCAGCCTCAATGCTTTACAGGAGAATAAACCCTATAAGTTGGTGATGATCACCAGTGCATTGGGAGGAGAGGGGAAAAGTACGGTCGCCGCCAACCTGGCAACCTTCATGGCAATGGCCGGCAAGCGCGTTCTGCTGGTCGATGCCGATCTGCGCCACCCGGTCCAGGATCAGCATTTCCAGCTTGAAAACCGGAAGGGCCTCTCAAATGCTTTTCTGGAAATGTGGGCACAGGTAGAAGTGGAATTGAATGGGCAACCCACCGAGATACCTACCCTGCGCGTCCTCACCGCAGGCGTTTTGCCCTCAAATCCGGCAGAACTGTTGCAGTCGCCGCTGGCCGCTCAGCTTTTCAACTATCTCAGGCAATCAGAGCAATTCGATTACATCTTTTTCGATGCCCCACCCTTGCTGCCGGTAGCCGATGCACAGGTACTCGCCACCTATGTGGATGCCATTGTGCTGGTAGTTGACATCTCGAAGACACCGCGCAAAGTGCTTATGCGCGCCAGGCAAGCGCTGCAGCGCGCCCATGCTCGTGTCCTGGGCCTGGTCGTCAACAAGAGCCGGTGGCCCGATTACGGGGAAAGCCAGGACTACCTCGGTATCCAGGCCCGTCCTAAAGCGGATTTCTCCCTCTCTATCCCGGAGACACCCGCCGTTCACCCACAATCCACCAACGGCAAGGTCAACTCGGAAAGTGCCATTAGCGCCGGACTGCGCCAATCACCCGGTAGAAAATAGATACATGCAGATTTTACAAAAAGGGAACGAGGGGAGACAGTCCATTACGCACTCTCCTCTTCCCCTGTCTCAGGTATAGAATATGGTTCAAGCATAGAATAATGGTAATTCATATATTATGAGGAATACAATGAAAGATATTCTTCTGGAAAAGATTGCCGCCCGAACGTTGCGTGTCGGCGTCATCGGTCTGGGCTACGTGGGGCTACCACTGGCCGTCACCTTCGCGGAGGCAGGCTTCCAGGTAACAGGTATTGATATTGATCAGCACAAAATAGAAGCCGCGCAAAGCGGTACAAGTTATATTTCAGACATTACAAATGACACACTGCAAGCGCTTTTGCAAACGCAACGCCTGCATTTCACTACCGATTTTGCCGCACTCGATGACATTGACGCTGTGAGTATCTGCGTGCCAACACCTCTGCGCAAAACGCGCGACCCCGATATCTCCTACGTGCTGTCGGCAGCGCGGCAGGTCTGTGCGCACCTGCATGCGGGACAACTGATTATTCTGGAGAGTACTACCTACCCCGGCACCACCGAAGAGGTTGTGCTACCGGAGATGGAAGCTACCGGGCTGAAGGTAGGTCGAGATGTGTTCCTGGCCTTTTCGCCGGAGCGCATCGATCCAGGCAATCCACACTTCGGCACACGCAACACGCCCAAAATCGTCGGCGGCATCACGGCTGACTGCACCGAACTGGCCCAGGCTTACTATAGCGCAGCCATCGAAACCGTCATCCCTGTGTCATCAGCGCGCGTCGCCGAAATGACCAAACTGCTGGAGAACACCTTCCGCGCCGTCAACATCGGCCTGGTCAACGAAATCGCTATTATGTGCGAAAAGCTCGACATTAATGTGTGGGAAGTGATTGATGCCGCCGCCACCAAACCCTTCGGCTTCATGCGCTTCCTGCCGGGGCCTGGCCTGGGTGGGCACTGCATTCCTGTAGACCCACACTATCTCTCCTGGAAACTCAAGACGCTGGATTACACCGCGCGCTTCATTGAGCTGGCATCCGAGATCAACAGTAGCATGCCGTTGTATGTGGTCAACAAGGTGAGCGACGCACTGAACGAGCAGCGGCTCAGCCTGAACGGCTCAACCATCCTGGTGCTTGGTGTGGCCTATAAACCAAACGTTGGCGACGTGCGCGAGTCACCCGCGCTTGACATTATCCAGCTTTTGCTCGAACGCAAGGCCAATGTGCTGTATAACGACGATTACGTTCCCTCACTGAAACTGGGGAATCGGGAACTACGTTCCCAGCCACTTAACGACGTGCTCCTGCAAAGCCCCGATTGCGTGGTCATCGTTACTAACCATCAGTACTATAACGCAGCAGCTATCGTCCGCGAGGCGCGCTGCATCATCGACACGCGCAACATGACTAAAGGCTTTCACGATGCAAAAATTATTCGCTTATAACTGGATGCGCTCCCAGGGTATGATTATGAATTTTAACTATCGAAATCAGCGGTCTCGTAGGGGCGTGATTGATCACGCCCTGAGCGCGGCTCGACGGACGAGCGCTCGACGTGTG